>JAHEGY010000136.1:0-1461 GCA_024644875.1 Cyclobacteriaceae bacterium | reverse complement strand
CAAAAAGACCTGTTTTGATCAATTAAAGCGTGCATTGAAAAGAGGTAAAAGCCTCAATCCCTTACGATTTGAGCGTATATAATTCAAAATCCCGATCTGAACACCGTTAATATTATTAACATAATTGAAGACCCCAATTGATACTCCGTTAAGGTCTCCCTTGATATGATTGAAGGCACTGATCGATAGTCCATTTAGCGCCCCGTTTTCTATTCTGAAATAGGCTGGGGCAATGGCCATCCCGGTTACCTCCTCTCCTCCGACGGCAAGGGCTATATTCAGACCTTTTACCTCAGGTGCACCTACTCCAAGGATCGCTGCATTGATACCGGTCAGCGTTCCGCCGGATCCGACAGCCAGGCCGGCGAAGTTTAGCCCAGTAACTGACTCTCCTGCACCTACCGCTAAACCAGCGAAGTTTATTCCTGTTACAGACTCTCCAGCACCTAAAGCCAGCCCGGCAACCGATATACCGGTTAAGTTTTCTCCACTGCCCACCGCAAGGATACTGGCACTTATTCCTTTCAGCTCTTCTCCGGCCCCGACAACCAGTCCACCGATGTTTAACCCCCGTACATTTTCACCTCCTCCGACAACCAGGCCTGCAAGGTTAATACCTTCAAGATCATTACCAGCGCCAACAACCAGGGCTGAGATATTTATCCCGCTCACATCATTACCGGCTCCCACGGCTAATCCACCTATGTTTAGGCCATAAAGATTTTCTCCAGCTCCTACAGCCAGCCCGGCCAGGTTTACGCCGGCAACATCTCGTCCTGCCCCCACCGCCAGACCGGCAACATTCAGACCTGTAAGTTTTTTACCTGCTCCGACACCGAAAATTCCGATTGAAAGGCCATTTCTGTATGCGGTACCGGCAGCCATAGGAACTCCAACTCCTATACCATTAAATGTTCCTGTATGATCTTCAAAATCCTTTTCGAACCAGACCGTAAAGTTCACTCCGTTGATCTTATCAATATTCTTATCAATGAAATTGAACCTGAGTCCATCAAATCTTACAGAATTGCCAAAACCCAGTCCCCAGGTTTTTTGGGGAATTCCCACACTTTGAGCATATAATTTCGTGGATAAAATTGACAGTATGAGTACTGCGAGGAATTTAAAAAGTCTCATGGCCATGTTTTAATCTATATATCAGACTCAAAAATAATAGTTTAGGTTGCATATTACTCTAAGTATATTTCATTTTTCATGAATTTGCATAAGCATAATGTATAATTTTGCGAATACCAGGATTTAACTAAAATGGAATATCTCAATCCCATATCTTTCATTTATGATTTACCCAATATCCCTTTGATTGATGTCAGGTCACCGGTGGAATATAATAAGGGACATATTACAGGTGCACTGAATATTCCTGTTTTTACCGATGAAGAAAGATCACAAATAGGATCATTATATAAGCAAAAAGGCAGGATACCGGCCATCCAGAAA
>JAHEGY010000224.1 GCA_024644875.1 Cyclobacteriaceae bacterium | reverse complement strand
CTATCTATTATTATCCATATTTCCGGTTTGACGGATTTTCAATTGAATCCGAAGATAAAGAGTGGAAAGTCGTGGAAATGGAAAACCAGTATATCAAAGTATCCATTTTCCCGGAGATAGGGGGAAAGATCTGGGGAGCTTTCGAAAAATCAACCGGTAATGAATTCCTGTATTATAATTCTGTAGTCAAATTCAGGGACATAGCCATGCGTGGAGCATGGACTTCCGGGGGAATAGAAATTAATTTTGGCATAATCGGTCACGCACCTACCAGTGCTACAGCTGTGGATTACAAGACCATGAATAAAGAGGATGGAAGTGTTAGCTGTTTTATCAGCGCTACTGATCTTTTTACACGAACAAGGTGGATTACCGAGGTTAATCTGCCAAAAGATAAAGCCTATTTTACAACTACTACAATCTGGCATAATCCCACACCATTAACACAACCCTATTATCAGTGGATGAATGCTGCATACCAGGTAGCAGGAGATCTTGAATTCTGCTTCCCGGGCAGCCATTGGATAGGCCATGACGGACGTGCCCATGACTGGCCTATTGATCCGGAAGGACGAGACATTTCCTGGTATAAAAACAACAGTTTTGGAGGTAGCAAATCCAATCATGTGCTTGGTGGGATCAGCGAATATTATGCAGGATATTGGCATGATCTGGATTTCGGTTCTGGTCACTATAACCAGTATGGAGAAAAACTCGGAATGAAAGTCTTTCAATGGGCACATAGTCGATCGGGTGGTATCTGGGAGGATCTTTTAACAGATACCGATGGGCAGTATGTGGAACTCCAATCTGGCAGGTTATTCAATCAACCCGGATCAAACAGCACTCGAACACCATTTAAACACTTCGGCTTTGAACCCTATGCTACAGATGTATTTAAAGAATACTGGTTTCCAATATTGAATACCAAGGGTGTGCTGAAGGCAAATCCTCATGGTATAATAAATGTTGAGAAAACCAGTGAAAACCAGGTTGTTTATTTCTGCCCTTTGAAGAAGACGAATGGAATAATATATATCTTTTTTGGAGACCACCTGGAACAAAAAATAAATCTTGATCTTGATGTTCTGGAAACCTGGTCAATGCATATACCAATTAATGATGCTGAGTCTCCGTTGAAAGTCGTACTGGGAGACAACAAATTGATATATTCCGAAATGAAAGAAGAGAACATTTCAAGCCGGCCGATGTATACTCCGGAAGATTTTGACTGGAATTCCACTTATGGCTTGTTCCTGGATGGCCAGAATTGGGTGTTTCAAAAGAAATATATGCTTGCACGAAGAAGTTTTGAAAAATGCCTGGAAAAAGACCCTAATTATGCGCCGGCTCTTAATCAGCTAGCAGTTTTATGTTACCGCAATGCAGAATATGAAGCTGGATTGAAGTATATAAAAACGTCTCTTTCCATTAATACATATGATCCGGAGGCTAATTTTGTATTTGGGCTGATCAATAAAAAGATAGGAAAATTCACAGATGCTGAAGATGGTTTCTCTGTAACATTGTTAACACCTTCATATAGAAAAGCTGCGTATACGGAATTGGCTAAACTGGCTTTAACCCGGGATAGGATGGAATCAGCGAAAAATCATGCCCTTCAGATACTGAAGATTTCCCCTGATGATATTGAAGGTAATAAGTTAATGGCTGTAATAAACAGACTTGAAGGCTCTTCCGGGAAAGCTGGCCGGCACATTGACAATTTAGAAGAGATAATGCCTATTAATCATTTTGCAAATTTTGAAAGATACATTTTAAATTTAAATGAAGCCTCTAAAGAAGCCTTCATAACAGATATCAAAAGCGAATTTCCTCATGAAATCATGATGGAATTAGCATTATGGTACCTGGAATCAGGCAGGAGGGATGAAGCGGTACAAATACTAAAACTTTCTCCTTCAAATCCAATTGTATATCTACAGCTCGCATATTTACTGCAGCTTTCTGGCCAGGATGATGAGGCCGACAATTATCTGAATCAAACGCTGGAAATGTCAGCTGATTTTGTATTACCATTCCGACCAGAACACGTTGATGTTTTACAATGGGCTACAAAGAAATCTGATAGCTGGAAACCAAAGTATTATCTTGCTTTGTTACACTGGAGTTTTGGCCATCAGGATCAGGCCATTCAATGGTTCATTAAGTGTGGCAATAAGCCTGATTTTGCTCCATTTTATATGGCAAAAGCTAATTTTTTCAGAGATCATGAGAATTATGATCCGGAATATGACCTGAATAAAGCAAATTTTTTGGATCCGGACCAGTGGAGAACATTTGCCGGTTTGATTGACTTTTATCTGTCCGAAAACCGAACCAGTGAAGCTCTGGATGCTGCTAAGAAATCAATCAAACGATTTCCGTTAAATAATGAATTAAAGTATACATATGCCAAATGCCTGATGGCGGATGGCCAATATGAAGCTTGCAGGAAAGCCCTGGCTGAGACGGTTATATTACCCAGCGAAGGGGCAAGATATGGAAGGGTAACTTATCGGCAGGCTTGTTTGATGGAAGGCATTGATCATTTCAAAAAGAGAAAATACAATTCGGCGATCAAATCCAATAGTAATGCCCGTTTATGGCCTGAAAACCTGGGTGTAGGTAAGCCATTCAATGTGGATGAACGAATTGAAGATTATTTTGAAGCCGTGTGCCACAATAGAAATGAGGAAGAAGACCTTTCAAATCAATTCTATAAAAAGGTAGTACAATTCAATGAAGATATAAAACCAAGATACAGTTCTGTGGATTATTTGTATTTAGCATCATTGTTAGCCCTTGGCAGATCAGAAGAGGTAGAAAATTACCTGCAAGCTTGGGAAAAGGCCAATCCACGTGATCCTATTCAGAAATGGTGTAAGGCTATGATCGATGGCGATGAAACACAGGCGGAAAAAATTGCACAGCAGATCAATACAGAATCCGGAGGTACACCCTGGGATCCGCAATATGCAGATACGGAATTTGAGATTATTAAAGCCCTGAGTATGGCTATGTCTGAGAATTAAGATAACCTCATTATAAAAGTCTTGATAAATATTGTTTCCTCACCATTCTCATATCTTATCCTGTAGTTTACAAGTGATTCGGATTTAACAGAATCTTCAATACCCATAACCGTATGCAGGAAATACAACACTTTAAAATGTTCATAAACAGAGATTTTATCTGATATGACCAAATCCTGATCCGGGTTGGAGGATTTACTTAGCAGGATTGCTACCTGTTGGCTGATATCCGGATCGACTTTAAAATTATTTTACGAACTCAAAATCGACGATCATAGGAAGATGATCAGATAATTTTAAGGTAACATCATCTGCTATAATCTCAGCATGGACTACTTTTGCGGCTGTTTCCTTATCAGCGAACACATAATCAAGCCGGCGTTGATCGCCATGTTCTCCTTCTTTTTCAATCAATGTTGGGAAACTTCCGGTAAATTGGTAATTACCAGAGCGCTTCTTGTTTTCAAGATCGACCAAACCATAATCAAGCAATTTTTCGATTACCGAGTAATCAAGTTGGCCCTCCCTGAGATTTTTCTCGTTGAAAGCTTCATCTCTTGCCTTGAAAAA
>JAHEGY010000004.1 GCA_024644875.1 Cyclobacteriaceae bacterium | reverse complement strand
TATTCAATGTGAAATCATGGACTGACCTTTAATTTCAGAGAACATTTACTATTTTATCGGCAACTATCGAATCAATGGCTAAATATCCGCTAATCCCTTAATGTTTTTAAATCGTCCTTTTATATATTGTAGGTCTTCCTCCACATTTCCTGTAGGATAGAAAGGATCCAGGAATCTGGAGACTCTGTACTCAAAATCAAATTGACACATAATAATTGGTATTCCAGCATTCAAAGCAATATAGTAAAAACCGGTTTTCCATTTTTTGACTTTCCCTCTAGTTCCTTCAGGGGCTAATGCCAAAATGAAAGATTCTCTTTTCCCAGCTATCTCGACAACCTGCTCTACCATGTTTTGGCTTGCTTTCCGGTCGACGGGAATACCTCCTAAACTTCTGAAAAAGAACCCAAATGGTCCCTTGAACAACGAATCCTTACCTAGAAAGTTGGCTTTAAATCCCATTGACCCTCGTATTACGACACCCAATAAAAAATCCCAGTTGCTGGTATGGGGAACAACTATGATCACAAACTTCTTTTCATTGTCAGGTAAACCTCCTTCGGTTTTCCATCCAATGATCTTCATTATCAGTTTCCAGAATTGAGTCATCTAAATTTTAATTGATATCAGACACATTAGTATATATTTAGAATTCAGTCCATTTGGATGGCCTTTTTTAATTTGATCGCCCCCTGCCTGCTGACCGGTAATTTATTGTTATCGGATGTAATGGCTGTATATCCATACCGGTCATAAATCTCCAGCTGGTTCAGGAAATTGATATTCAAGATATACGATCGGTGTATCCGGATAAAAATATCCCCAGGCAAGTTCTGTTCCATATGTTTCATGGTCTGTTGTTTTAAAAATGTCCCCTTGGTGGAATGGATCTTTATATAATCATCCTGGGCCTCAATAAATTTAACCTCCTCCAGTTTTAGAACATAGATTTTCGAACCACTTCTGACCGGGATTCGATTGATCTTTTCTTTTTTTGACTTAATCCCCTCTAATAGCTGATCCGTTTGGTTGCGATTTGAGGCTATATTATTAAATTTTTCAACGAATCTTTCGATAGCGCTCCCGAACCGGTCTTTATTATATGGTTTCAACAGATAATCTAAAGCATTCTTTTCAAAAGCCTGAACAGCATATTGATCATAAGCAGTAGAGAAAATGACAAATGGAAATGGTTTTTCAAGTAAATCCAGAACCTCAATGCCTGATAGTTTTGGCATCTGGACATCAAGAAAGACCAGGTCAGGTTTATGCTGATTGATTTTCAGACAACCATCAAAGCCATTTGCTGCTTCATCGATCACTTCGAATTCATCGTATGATTTTAAAAAATTCTTTATTAATTCCCTCGCCGGGTTTTCATCATCGACAATGATCACAGTAAATTTTCTCATAAGCTAAATTTCAGAACCTCTTTCAGGTGTATATCTAAGGAATTAAATCTCATTCAGGTTATATTAAATTTGACTAAAAGGAATTGGTAAATATTTACATAATTGAGTAAATCAAAATTAGCGAATTATACCGACTATGATAATGGAATTTTCAGAATTGCGATATATTGATTTTCGATAATTTGAATGTCCAGCAGATCATTTCGATTATAGATCAGTCTTAATCTCTCCTTTATATTCTTATGACCAATGCCTTGTCCTGAGCTGGTCGAATCCGGATCAAATTCATTAGACAAAATAAGAATTAAGTATTGATCTTCTTTTTTACATTTAAGCTTCACTTCAACATTATTAATATTTTCCTGCACACCATGCTTAATTGCATTCTCTAATAGAGGTTGAAGTATAAGATGTGGAATTTTCAAAGCATCATATTGATCATCACATTCAATTACATACTTAAGTTTTTCCTGAAACCTGATTTTCTCTATTTCGAAATAAAGACGAGAATACCTAATTTCTTCACTCAGTAGTGCATATTGGGTATTATCCTTTTTTAAGGTCATTCTGAAAAATTCCGATAATTTAACGATCATCTCCTGAGCGATTTCGGGATCGGACATGGTTAATGAACTAATGGAATTAAGGCTGTTAAATATAAAATGAGGATTGATCTGGGCTTTCAGAGTATTTAATTCCGCTTCTTTATATTTTGCTTCTATATTGGCTTCATATGCCACTCTTTCTCTAAAATTCTGGTAGTAAATCATCAGATAATAGATCATCGCAATAAGAATATAGAATGTGACGCCCAGTATTATCCGCATAGGAACCAGGTTGGAATATGGTTCCGAGAATTTTACTTCACCGAACAGAATTCCGGTTATAAGTCCAGCTACGGACATCCAAACACCCATAATAAATAATGCCGAAAGGAAATGGGTGAGTAACAGGTTTAAAAGATTCTTAAGATCAAATGGATTATAATTAACTATAAACCATATCCCGATACCAAGCAATAAATAGATCCCATTATATACTGCACCATCTAAAATGGCTACATATGCCGGAACGTCATAATAGAAATATAATAAAAGTAAATGGGCCATTGTTACAGCGGCCCATACAGTTAGATAGGTTATAAGATACCTTTTCTTTACAATTACCGGATTTATCATTTATTAAAAAGGGGCTATTTCTTATAGCTTTTAAGTTCTCCTCCTCCAAACATCACCACTCCTTTAATATATAACACAGACTCTTCAGGATCCTTATTTTCAGAACTAATGGTTCGTTTGTCCGCAAAACCTCCAAAAACCGTAACAAGGTCTGTCTTTACATTCCAATTTTCAGGGACGATTAAGGTGGCTCCACCAAATATGGCAGTAACGTCAATATATGCTGACCCTTTAACTAATTCAGCATTTAAAAAATTGATTTCAGATCCTCCGAATATTGATGTTATTTTACCTCCTTTAAAATTCTTCGAAGTTATTATCTTTTCTCCCCCACTGAAAATAGAAACTTCATCAACATAGTCGTCCCTGGATTCATCTTTATTTCGGGGTCTTCCATCATCAGGATATGAACGATTTTGTAATAAGAGTGACATCCCGATGGCAATGAGTAATATTGGCCAGAGCATCCATATCTGGATAAAATGAAATTGTGGGATATCCGGTAGAATCAAAAACAACCCTACTCCGATAAATATTAATCCGGGAACTATTGCTCTTTTGGTTAAAAGAATAAATAACCCGATAAATACAAAAACAATTTCCCAGGAATAGAGATAATGCGGAATAAAATCCGGAATCAAACCAAAATTTTTAAATATCCAGAAAAATCCAATAACAATCAGAAATCCGGCAAGTACAACGCGTTTATTAGTTTCGTGTGACATCGTAAAATATATTTATGTTCTGATCAAATATACGACAGGGAAACACTTCATTCCATAAATATTCGGTGAATGAGCAATATCTACCGGTAAACATCAAAATAAATTGTTCAGGTGAACTCAGGGCTTTTAAAAGAAATATAATCCAATATTGGTTTGTGATTATAAAAAAATTGAATAATTTTCAATTTACCTTAAATAAATACTATGAAACTGAAGAAGATAGTACTCCTGATAGTTCTGGGAATTATATTGATCGGGGCAGGATTTGTGGCTTATTTAATGCTGACAACCAAATCACACAGCCCTGCTGAAAAATTAGAATACACCGATGGAGATTTTATATTGACTGTTGATTATTGCCGGCCATACAAAAAAGGCCGTTTGATCTTTGGTGAGAAATCAGAAGGGGCCCTGCTTCCTTATGGTGAATACTGGAGAACCGGTGCAAATGAAGCTACTGAGGTTGAATTCAATAAAGACATAAGTATAAATGGTAATTCATTACCTGCCGGAAGATACAGATTCTATACAGTTCCCGGCGAAAGCAACTGGACCATTGCTTTTAATAGTGAATTGGGTAAATGGGGATATGGGGAACCAGATTATGATCTCGACATCCTGGTTTTAGATATTCCATCAAATGATGGATCGGAACTTATCGAACAGTTTACAATTTCGGCGACCATGACAACAGAGAGCAGCATGGAATTAGCCCTTGCATGGGACAGGACTGTAGTAAGTATTCCAATTAATTATTAGAGAGATAAATAGTATCAGTATAATTCTCACAATAATCCTTAAGCATTTCAAAACTGTTTCTGAATATTTTCTTTGCATTCATTTTTACTATTGGCAATAATAATCGGCCAAGAAAGTGAGGGGGGTTAAAATACATCAGAACCTTTACCATAGTTGAGCCGTTCCGTTTTTCCAGAATAAAATAGGTGGCTATATCCTTTACAAACGGTGCATCATTTATTCTTTCTCCGTAGATCAATTCGCCTTCCCGGGAATCACTCTTTAGGGTTTCGATTTCCACTTTTGATCCGGAAAAAACACAAACATGTTTCATCCCGGCACGGTTAATCTTATTTCTGTCATAGTGTTTAATCCCCTTGCTCCAAAAGAGCCGGTAATCTAAATTCGAGATCACTTCAAATACAATATCCGATGATTGTTCAATGACTCCTTCAAATGTTAGGGGATCAGAATCCTGGGGTACTATCTGGATAGGTTCAACCTGATCTATATTTTTTTTAAGTTCATTTAATAGGACAAAATCATAATTCAATTTACCCAGGTCTTTATATTGGGTGTCACCTTTACTGAATTTTACCCATGATTTAGAACTAAAATCAGCGGAACTGATCTCCTTTGCGAAATGGTCCGAGAATAATAGATATTCATGTCCGGGTATAGAATTCTTCAGCAACCGGTGTGCTGTGATCAATCCTGGCCCGAAAGGTTTTCTTATTTGATTTATGGTGGTATAACTTAATTCATTTGCATGGGCTATGATCTTTAAGGACAGACCAGAAGCAGTGGAACAAGCTCCGCAATTACATATTCTATGCAAATCATATTGCTTAAGATGTCTATGAAACTGGAGGAACATTTTTTCTGCCTGGTCTATCAGGTCTTTCACAGAGGGAACAGATCTTTCTTTTATAAACAATACTGCATCTCCCTCAATTTCAGCGACATCCAGGTCCAGATCATCTGACTTAATTAGTAATTCAACTAACTCAGATATGATATGCTTACTATGGGATATCTCTGTATTATTGACAAACTCTGTAAATCCACTAATATCAGGTATTAAAATAAGGGATTCTGGCATTGGTTAACTGTGTTTATAAAATCAAGGTCTAAAGAATCAGTTCAGGTTCTGAGCATCAGCGTTTGGGATAGTAACCTGGAACCTGGTACCTTCACCTTTCTTACTTTTAACGGTAATTGAACCGTTTAGTTTATCAACAGCCTGTTTGACTATATACAGCCCAATTCCAGATCCGTCTGATTTCTCATTAGCCCGGTAAAACATGTCAAATATATACGCCTGAAGGTCAGGATCAATACCAACTCCATTATCTTCAAAAGTAATAACCGCCTTGGAACTATTGTTTTTGACAGTGATTTTTATGTAGGGTTCAGTTTTATCGTAATCCAGGTATTTAATTGAATTAGAGATCAGATTTCTAAATATCTCAAATAATCTTGATTCATCACTGTAAAAGGTTGACCTGGATATTTTAACTATTCTCTTTATATTAAGGGCATTTCGAAGAAATTCCAATTCTTTGAAACAATCATCAGTGATCTGTTTAAAATCGATCTTTTTATACTTTACACTCATATTCAGGTTCCTTGAGTGACTCAATATATTTCGCATAAACTGGTCAAGATTTGATATCCGGTCTTCTATCAAGTGCAGATACTTAAACTGAGTATTGTCTTTATTTTGAAGTTTTTCAAGTTCAATAATTCCACGGATGGAAGCTAAGGGAGCCCTGAGATCATGAGATACTTTATATACAAATTGATTAAGCTCTTCGTTTCTCATCTTCAGATTGTCTTCAATGGTTTTCTGACTGGTGATGTCCATGGAAATACCATCCATTCTTATGGGCTCGCCGTCCTCATCCCGGATAACCTGGCCTTTGGCGAAAGCATATTTTATCAGGCCGAGCTTCGTGACAACTCTAAATTCTATATCCAGGATATCATGATTTTCAAGGCTTTGCTTAAAAGAATGCTTAACGCGATCTATATCTTCTGGGTGTATAAATTTTTTAAAATTCTCCAAGCCTCCCTTTGAAAGTTCAGCTACTGTATATCCACATAATTTGGTAACCTGTTCATCCCAATAGACTATATTTTCAGGAATATTTATAACCCAGGTACCAACCTGTGCCGCCTCTAAGGTGAGATTCAGTTTTTCCTGGCTACTTTTGAGATTATCTTCTGTGATCCTCTGCTCAGTAATATTCTCCTTTACCGAAAGATAGTTTATAATCTCCCCTTCGAAATTCTTAATCGGTGTAATTAGGGCATATTCCCAGTAAATCTCTCCATTCTTCTTTTTATTACAGAAGGTACCCTTCCAGGTATTCCCTTTTGTGACAGTCTCCCATAATTCTTTATATTCTAATGGGTTTGTTTTCCCTGATTTGAATATTCTTGGGTTCTTGCCAATAAGCTCATGTTGGTTATATCCTGATATTGCTTCAACAGATGAATTAATATATTCAATTTTTCCCTCCCTGTCTGTTATTAGTATTGAATTCGTACTGTGTTCAAGAATATTATACAGTTTTTTGATCTCATGTTTGGCGACAATAAAAGGAGTTACATTTCTTGCAATTATTAGAAATGAAAAAAATTCACTGTGATCATTAAACTCGGGAATAATTGACCAGTTATAAAATACGGTTTTATTCAACCGGTTTAATTGGATTTCGATTTGTTCCTGTTTTAATGTGTTCTTTACAGATTCAATACTTTTTAGCAATTCTCTCCTGGAAGAAGAATCTATATCAAGATCGTAAAATGATTTAATAATCTTTTCACCGAATAATTGAGATTGTGCAGCTGAATTAGCATATACTAATTTGAGATCCCTGTCAATACGCACGACAATGTCCTGTATGTTTTCCGTCAGAGAATGGTACAATGATTCATTCTCGCGAATCTTTTTTAATATTTTCTTTTTATCATGAATGTCTTTAAGAATAATTATTTTTAATTCATTGCTATTATAGTCTTTAAAAGATTCATGAGATATATCAAACCATCTAAGTCCCCTATTGTCTATTTCAATCCTTGATTCATATTTTGAGGACTTCTCCAGGAATTTATTCCGTACTATTTTAACATCTTCATTGTAAATATGATCAATGAACTTCTCGCCTATTAAGGATAATGTTGTTCTGTTTAAGATCTCCTTAGAATTACCTATTACTTTAACTATGATCCCGCGATGATCAACTTCGAACACCAGATCGTAAATCCGCTCAACCAGTATTTTATACCTTGATTCAGTTTCTTTTAGTTTTTCCTCTGATATAAGTTTATCGTGTATCACAGATGCGACAAGCATTAATCCTGATCTCTTATTATATGGATCATAAATTCCCTCTCCTCTGGCCTCCATCCATAAATACTCACCATTCCTTTTCCTGAACCGGAAACGGAGATTCTTAAATCCTTTTTCTATCCCTTTTGTATACTCGCCTTTCACCGTACGTATATCTTCCGGAAAGATATACTCGAAGATCAATGTATTGATCAATTCAGTATCCGAATAACCCATAATGTCCAGATATCCCGGGCTCACATATGATATCTTTCCATTAGAATCAGTAAGGGTAATTAAATCATCTATATTCTTAACGAACTTATTAAATCTGTCTTCCGTAAAAGCAAGTTGAAGTTTGTAATCCTGCAAGGTCATAACTCTTCTAAGTACAAAAGCCATTCGAACCTGCCCGGAATTTTGATCTTTTATTTCAAATACGGTTAATTCAACCTCTTTCTCTTTACCTTCTCTGGTCTTAAATTTGATTTTAGTCTGAAGGTCTTTCTTTTCCTCACTCAGATAGTTATTTATGTTATCTAAATCTTCCTGAGTCATAAAGACAGCAGGCGTCCTGCCTACGAGTTCCTGGATAGAATATCCCAAAATCTCCTCGTGTGCATTGTTTATCCATATATATCTTGAATTCTTATCCAGTATTGACACAGCCTCTTCCATTTTACCAAATAATGATTCAAAGAAAGAATCATTGCTCAGGTTCTTTAGGAAGCTCATCTGACTAGCATTAAGCGCAGATTGCAAGAGTAACTGCATTCTTAAAATTGCCTGAACTGTGATTTGTTGTGGGCTAAAGATGTCTATTACATTGATACTCGCCAGATCGTTCAGATCAATTTCTTCTTCCTTGTTATTCACTATTATAGTAGGCAGACCAAATGAAATTGACTCATCAATCTTTTCCTTAAACGCTTGGAGCTGATTCTTCTGAAGAATAATAAAGTCAATCCCATCAACAAAAAGTTTTTCCGATACGGTAGAGGACAACCTGTATTTGATCAGTTTTATCTTGACCTCATCTGATCCTTCAATGGTCTGATCGAGTAATTTGACTGTTTTCCTATCCTTTAAAAATGAGGCTCCCCTGAAATGACTTCCGGAAGCTTCTTCTTTAAGGGTAATTTTGTGCTTAGGATTAAAATTCTTCACGTATTACCTGTTTTTAAAGTAAAATAGAAAGTATAGATAACAGGTTTACCTTTGGTGGTATCCTGGTCGAACAACAAATAAACATAGTTCCAGTTATTGTAACTGTTCAATAAATATAAAAAAATTATTGAATAATCAATAATCTCCTTTAATCTTATCGCGATTACTGTGTGAAAAGAGTTGTATTTTTGCAGTTTAGAAGTAATCAATGGGTAAAAGAGTAATAGTTGGATTATCCGGGGGAGTTGACTCCAGCGTAGCCGCTTACCTTCTTAAAAAGGAAGGTTATGAGGTGATAGGCCTTTTCATGAAGAACTGGCATGATGAATCAGTTACTATAAGCGATGAATGCCCATGGCTGGATGACAGTAACGATGCCTTACTGGTAGCACAAAAATTGGGAATACCATTCCAGACCGTTGATCTGAGCGAACCCTATAAAGAACGTATAGTAGACTATATGTTCAGGGAATATCAGAATGGACGTACCCCAAACCCTGACGTATTATGTAATCGTGAAATAAAATTTGATATTTTTCTGGAAACTGCTCTTAACCTGGGTGCGGATTATATAGCAACGGGTCATTATTGCAGGAAAGGTCAAATAGAAAAGGATGGACATACTGTTTTCAGATTACTTGCAGGAAAAGATAAAAACAAAGACCAAAGCTATTTCCTTTGCCAGTTAAACCAGTACCAGTTAAGCAAAGCTTTATTCCCGATAGGAGGACTTCTGAAACCTGAGGTTCGTAAAATAGCTAAAGATCAGGATCTGGTTACCGCAAATAAAAAGGATTCACAGGGCTTATGCTTTGTCGGCAAGGTACGACTGCCTGAATTTTTAATGCAGAGACTCAAACCCTGGAAAGGGGCAATAATAGAGATCCCTAATGATAGCCCTATCTATGAATCGAATCAAACTCAAACCACTAATGAACAGGATGTCTTAGATTCATTAGATTCTTTGACTGAAGCTTATCAATACCATCCCGATTATGGAAAGGTAGTAGGAGAACACAAGGGTGCTCATTACTTTACCATCGGCCAGCGTAAAGGACTTGGTGTTGGCGGCACCCCGGAACCTCTATTCATTATAGATACTGACACTAAAAATAATATCCTTTACACAGGCCAGGGTGATCAGCATAAGGGACTGTATCGCAAGGGATTATTCGTTAAGAATGATGATATTCACTGGGTCCGTGAAGACCTGAAGCTGGGGTTAAATACTAATATGGCTGTGGAGGCCAGGATCAGATACAGACAGGATCTTGAAAAAGCTCAAATCTACCAGCGTAAAGATGGTTTGTATATAATATTTGACAAACCTCAAAGAGGGATAACTCCGGGCCAGTTTGTAGCCTGGTATTTCGAAGATGAATTACTTGGCTCTGGTATTATTAATTAATCTGTTTGTATACTAACCACGGGTAAACACCCAGTTATCACCATCCGAAAGTTTGTCATTATATTCATACCCCTCCCAATCAAATAGTTTGAGTGATTCAGGATCCTCTAGCCTGTTTTTCACGATATAGGAGGTCATGTATCCTCTCGCTTTCTTTAAAAAGATATGAATTGGTCGATAGGATCCATTTCTAAATTCTTTGAAAGAAGGTGTTATAATCCTTCCCTCAAGTTTATTCAGCGGTATAACATTGCTATACTCCTGCGAGGCCAGGTTCACAAGTGTTTTATCTTTCTTGAATTCAGGCTCATCAGCAATAGAGTTCAGGATCTTATCTCCCCAGAATTGATAAAGATTATCAGCCCTGCCAATCTTTAATTTTGTTCCCATTTCAAGCCGGTAAGGCCTGATCAGATCAAGTGGTTTCAGAATGCCATGCAGACCGGATAGGATACGGATACTCTTTTGCGCTTCCTCAAAATCAGATTCGTTATAGGAAGAAGCATCAATTCCAAGATATACATCTCCCTTGAAGGTTGTTAATGCTTGCCTGGCAACACTTAAATTAAACGTTGGTTCCCAATTCTGAAACCTGTCATAATTAGTCTCAGAGAGCACTACATTTATATTCATGAGTTTTTTGATGGCCGCTGGCCGCAATTTCTTTAATTTATTCATGATCGTTTCTGATTCATTAACATATACTGGAATTGTACATTTTTCTGTCAGAATCGGATCTGAATAATTCATTCGCTTTGCCGGAGATAATATTGTAATCATTGTTTTCTATAGATAATTTGATATCCTGGTCACCATTTGGTTTCGGAATATTGTAAAATTATAATAAATTCTTTCTTTGATAAACATTCTAAAATAGCAATTGTTAAAGCATTTTTAAAAAATCTGTAAGGATTAAAAGCCCGGTTCAATATTTTGCTTCATAACTTTTTATACATTTGCAGTACTTTTTAAAGTAAATGAATAAGGCATAATTTTTGAAAGGCCTTCTATGGTAGACATTGAAGTCTCGGAAAGCAACAATAATACTTGTTTTTTTGACTTTATTTCTAACGGGTTAATTAATGGTTATTATGAAAAGAAGAAAGTTTGTTGGGATGAGTGGTCTGGCTTTATCCTCCCTGGCAATTCAGCCGAAAAATGTGTATAGTAAAATATTAAAAAATTCTGACTTGGTCAGGCTGGGCGTAATTGGAACAGGTGGACGAGGAAACTGGCTGATTAAGTTAGTAAAGGATATTCCCGGATTAGAGGTAACTGCCTGTTGTGATGTCCTTCCTTTCAGGTTGGAACAAGGTTTGTCATTAGCTTCTCCCGGAGCAAAATCCTATACCGATTATCAGGAATTACTCAACGATAAAGATATAGATGCTGTGATAATCAGCACACCTCTATCAATGCATTACCAGATGGCTACGGATGCCCTGGATGCAGGAAAGCATGTCTATTGTGAGAAAACCATGACTTTTACAATAGAAGAGGCACTCAAGCTGGAAAAAAAGGTAAAAAACAGTAACCTCAAATTTCAGGTCGGGTACCAGCACAGATACAATCCGCTTTATCAAAATATCTATAATACAATTCATGAAGGATATTTAGGATCGGTCACACATGTGGAAGCCCATTGGAACAGAAATGGTAATTGGCGAAGGCCGGTGCGTGACCCGAAATTTGAAAAACTGATAAACTGGAGAATGTATTCGGAATACTCCGGCGGACTTATGGCGGAGCTCTGTTCCCACCAGGTTGACCTGATCGATTTTGTACTGGATTCTCACGCTCAAAAGATCACGGGAATGGGAGGTATTAATTACTATAAAGATGGTCGGGAGACATTTGACAATGTTTATACCATATTAGAATATCCAAATGGCCTGAAAGCCAGTTTTCATTCGATCACAACGAATGCCCACGAGGGATTCAATGTTAAGATCTTTGGCACCAAGGCAGCCATAGTTGTGAAAGGAGAAGCGGGCCATAAAGGTTATATTTATCCAGAACCTGCTGTTATTGAAGAATTGAAAACTGAAGTGGATGGTGTTTCAAGTGCGACCATGAAAGTGTTGGAAGCCGGTGAACCTATTCCAATAATAACTGATAACTCTGATGGTGGTGATGCAGAACCAACAGGTGCCGCATTGGAACATTTTGGTAAATGTATTACTGAGGATCTGGAAACCATCGCCAATGCAGGATTTGGTAAGAAAAGTGCTATTACAGTTGCTCTTGCTAATAAATCTATGCGGGAAGGCACAATAGAACAATGGAATGAGGAATATTCCTGATTTTAAAGGCTTTTGTTTCTGGTTTCAGTTTTTAACAACCTTTTTGTAATTAACATTTCTGTCTTTCAGGTATTTCAGAATGTAATTGAATTGGTCTTCTTCTACACCCAAATATTCAGGTGGGTTTACTCCAGGAGTCGTAAATTTTCCTTCTATTATCAGGTGGGCAACCGCTGTGCAGGTGTACCCGGTGGTACGAGCCATGGATGAAACTCCGTTTACAGTATCTTTTTCATCATACAGCTTATATTCGATTTCCTTATAATCACCATTCTGAATACCTTTTATTGTAATCCTCATTACCGTAATATCGATATCTTTATCTTCAAGTTTCCACTTGGGAAATAGTAATTTTGATGTTAGATCCACAGGTTTGATCATATTACCTTCTACCTCTATGGGTGTATCTGAGAATAGGCCACATTCCCTTAAAACTCGCAGAGGTTCAAGACTACCCGGATATCTTAATGTCTTTTCTATCATGTCCGGTATTTTCATGGTATGAATTAATGTTCTCAAACCATCCGTATTGAAAGATTCCAGGGTCCCGATCGTATCAAAATCAACTAGTTCGGGATCGGAAAGTGCCTCACGTATAACCAGTTTTCCATTTTGAACATACCTTGCTGGCCGGATATATTCCTCGATAACGTCTATTGGAGAAAATCCTGCCTTATATTGAAATGGCCACTGACGTTCTGATGGAATCCCACCTACCAGGCATTCATACGATTGTACCCGCATCTCTTCATTATGTCTTCCCAGAATTACGTTTCCCATACCTGGAGCGACACCACAATCAACTACAGCGCAAACATCCATTTTTATTGCCAGTCCGTCTAATTCAAAAGGATCTTCAGGGAAAAACGAGATATCAACGACATTTTTACCACTCTCAATTACTTTTTTTAAGGTTTTAAAACCCATATAACCCGGCACAGCGCTGATTACAAGATCATAACCAGCCAGTAATTCATTAAAATCAGAAGTATGAAGATCCGATTTCCGGGTTTGAATGTTTTTAAAACCTGTTAACATCTCCAGGTTGGCATCATCAATATCAAAAGATGTTACGTAAAATTTTTCTGCCAGATCCCTCGCCATGGCATTTCCGACCCTTCCGGCACCTAAAATGGCAATAGTCTGCATTTTTAAAACTGAATTGGGTAAGTTAAATCTTCCTCTCCCCTTCTGACAACCACCTCTGTTGCATCCCCTTTCTTAAATTCTGACAAGGCCTTCATATAACTCATCATATCGGTAACTTCTATCTCGCCGAGTTTTATGACAACATCACCAGTCAACAATCCGGCCTTCATAGCTGGTTTATCTTCACTGACACCATCAATTCTCATTCCCGTGCCGTCAAACATATAGTCGGGAACAACGCCAAGGGTGACGGTAAACCTGGGTGTATCTCTTGACTCATCCTTGGTTTTGGTAAATACGAGTTTATCATTTTCGTTTAACCTGCTTATAAGAGAATCAATATATGCTGTTACTACATAAATTCCCTCATAATTAATTTTATCTGCATCGTCTGATGGTTTATGGTAATCTTCGTGTTGACCGGTGAAGAAATGTAAAACGGGCATATCCTTAAGATAGAAGGAAGTGTGATCACTTGGCCCAATACCCGATTCACTGATTATTAATTTCAGCGAATCGATATGAATATCCTCAATAATATCTTTCCATGCGGGTGAAGTGCCTGTACCATTAATAGCAAGAGCATTTTCCTCATTAAGACGACCCACCATGTCCATGTTGATCATGTAATTAGCTTCATCTAAATCTATGGTTGGATTCTTACTGAAATAGTTGGATCCAAATAATCCCTTTTCTTCACCTGAAAAAGCAATAAACAAATAATTATTGTTTACATTCCGTCCTGTTAATTCCTCCGCAAGCAGGAGAAGTGCGGCCACTCCGCTTGCATTATCATCTGCTCCATTATGGATTGATGAATCACCTTTGTAAAGTGAGTTCTCATCCCCGTATCCAAGATGATCAAAATGAGCTCCAATTATGATCGTATTTGCTGCTTTATTATCCAAATACCCAATAACGTTTCGTGCGATAATTTTAACTGAATCATCTGTCGGAGCAACATGAGGATTTTTTCTGGGTGAAAAGCTGAATTCCTGGAGATAACCATCTGTACCTTTCGGAGCAAGTCCTATCTCTTCGAATCTGCTTGCAAGGTACTCAGCGGCTTTAGCCGCTCCCGGTGACCCTGTCTCCCTTCCTTCAAGTTCATCACTGGCCAGAAAGCTGATATCATTCTGTAAAGATTTTATGGCTGTCTGGTGATTACTGGGCTGTTCACATCCAGCTAAATATATAAAAAAAACAAGGCTTAAGAATAATAAGTGTATATTTTTGTCCATCTTCATACGTTTTGTGTTGTTATTGAATACGACAAAAGTATATAATAGAGTTAGATTTTAATTATAGTATTATATTTTTATTCTTATGAATCGTTATTTAAGTTTTGTTTTCATTCTTGTATTTTTCCTGGGAGCATGTTCGCAAAAACATTCAAAAAAAGAGAATGCTGCATCCATATTTGATACAAATGCCGATACGCTGATACTTGAGGGAGAGCGCCATTTCAAACACCTGAAACAATTAACATACGGAGGCGACAATGCTGAAGCATATTGGAGCTTTGATGATTCCAGGCTGGTTTTCCAGGCTACAAATCCTAAATGGGGAGACCAATGTGATCAGATATATTATTTTAACTGGCAAGATGATGATATCATCAACAATAAACCTCTTCTGGTAAGTACAGGACTCGGCAGAACAACCTGTTCATACTTCTTGCCGGGAGACAGCCTCATCGTTTATGCTTCAACACACGCCGGGGACAGCAACTGCCCTCCTAAGCCCGAACCCCGGACTGACGGAAAATATGTGTGGCCTATCTATAGTGATTTTGACATATATGTTGCTGACCTGAAAGGAAATATTATTCATCAACTGACTGATGAACCAGGCTATGATGCTGAAGCAACGGTCAGCCCGAAAGGAGATAAAATAGTTTTCACTTCAATCAGAACAGGTGACCTGGAACTCTATACAATGAACCTGGATGGATCAAATGTCACTCAGATAACGGATGAATTGGGTTATGATGGGGGTGCATTTTTCTCTCCTGACGGATCTAAGCTTATTTTCAGAGCCTCCCGGCCTAATACACAGGAAACCATCCAAGAATATAAACAATTACTTGAAGAGGGTCTGGTTAAGCCTACTGAAATGGAACTATTTATCTGCAACGCAGATGGGTCAGGCTTAAGACAGTTAACGGACCTGGGGCAGGCCAATTGGTGCCCATTTTTTCATCCTTCCGGGGAAAAAGTAATTTTTGCATCCAATCACACAAGCCAGAGAGGATTTCCGTTTAATTTGTACATGATAAATATTGATGGCACCGGCATGGAACAAATTACCACTGATGGCATTTTCGATGCTTTTCCGGTGTTTTCAAATAATGGAAAATACCTGGTATTCTCATCCAATAGAAATAATGGAGGAACCAGGGATACCAATCTGTTTATAGCTGAATGGGTGGATTGAAGTGAGATAAAAATGGCAAGAAAAAATCCCGGGATTTGCAGTTTTTACAACCATATAACTAACCACCTAAAACTATTACCACATAAACCCCGGGAAATTACTAACAACTATAAGCTTTATATACTTACTGTTACCTGATTATAAAAACGTATTTTACCAGAAATGTTTCGAGGATCCTAGAGAATAGTTTGACGTTTGGGAGACAAAACCTGTTATTAATTAGTCCGGTAAGTTTTACAGTGATCTGACATAAATAAATGAATTAAGAGGTAGGCAGGATATGTTTATAATTCAGATAAAAACCAGTTTTTAAAGATTGCATCATAGTCCTTATCATATTCTTTATGATGAAATTCATTCGTGGACTTGTTAATGTAATATTGGTCTTTATATTCATCAATATTTTCACTGATTTCCTTAAGGGCTACAACAATTTTCAAAAGCTCATCATCTGTCATGGTGGGATGAATACTTAGCCGCACCCAACCGGGTTTTAAGGAGAAATCTCCATGATCGATATGATCAGTAATTGAATGCGATAGGTCGTAATCCACGTTTAGCAGAAAATGACCATACGTTCCGGCGCAGGAACAACCACCCCTTACCTGAATACCATGAAGATCATTCAACAATCTGGTCAACAAATTATGATGTATGCCTTCGATGTAAAAGGATATCACCCCAAGACGGTCTTTAACATTATCAGCCAGAATCTTCAATCCTTTTATTTTTGGCAATTCCCTAAAAGCTATATCCAGAAGTTGCTTCTCTCTCTCGTCCATATTTTGAACCCCCATTTGTTCCTTAAGTTCAATGCTTAAGGCAATCCTGAATCCCTGTATAAATCCAGGTGTACCCCCATCCTCACGAGCCTCCACATCAGTAACATAGCTATACTCATTCCATCTATTGGTCCAGTTGACTGTTCCTCCTCCCGGATGGTCTGGTATCCTGTTTTTGTACAATTCTTTGTTGAAGACCAATACCCCAGTGCTGCCGGGACCTCCCAGAAATTTATGAGGAGAGAAATATATAGCATCAAGCCTCATTTCAGGATCTTCCGGGTGCATGTTAATATTTTCATATGGAGCTGAGGCGGCATAATCTATAAAACAGTAGCCACCATTTTGGTGCATGATCTTTGATAATTCAAAGATCGGAGGTTTATATCCGGTAACATTAGAACAAGCTGAGAATGCGCCAATCTTAACTTTGCGGTTACCGTATTTATTTATTTCAATATCTAATTTTTGCGGATCAACCAGGAGATCCTTTGTCGGCTCGAGTACAACAACATCAGCAATGGTCTCGAGCCAGGATGTATGGTTGGAATGATGTTCGAGGTGAGTTATAAATACTACCGGCCTTTCTTCTTCAGGAATATTACAGAATTTCTCTATTTTTTCAGGGATTTTTAAACCAAGTATTCTCTGAAACTTACAAATAACCCCTGTCATACCCGTTGCTGAAGTTATTATTACATCTTCAGCATTAGCGTTCACATGATTCTTTATGATCTGCTGTGCGAAATGGTAAGCATTTGTCATCAGGGTCCCGGTTTCACTGGCTTCAGAATGTGTATTTCCTACCATCGGACCTATATCTGTCATTAATTTATCCTCAATAGGCTTATATAGCCTTCCACTGGCTATCCAATCCGCATAAATGATCTTTTTATTTCCATAAGGAGTTTCAATATAGGAGTCAATCCCAATAATATTCCTTCTGAATTTCTCAAAATACTTTTCCAGATCCGACTTCTGATCTATACCTTTCATGCCATATATATTTTACTCTGCAAAATAAGCAAATGAGCGGGATTAATTATCTGATAATTATCAGATTTTCAGCAACCTATAATAAACCGGGATACGTTATGAGAATTGCCGCAGGATGATAAACTAAATTAAACTACGGGAAGCAATTTAATCCACTTTGAACTTTTCATTTAAGGTGTTGATAAGATCATTATAGCTTCTTTTTATCTGCACAAATGCCCTCTTTCGATTCATCATTAAGAGTCGAATTTTAAACATTTCCCAGAATTTATGGATCCAGTTCTGGTAGATCTTAGCCAGAACACCAGTGACCACAATAGAAATTATATAGGTTACGACATACCATCCATTAGGGAAAAACTGATAAAATATTATAGCCTGTATTATATAGGTTAGCGGAAATGACAGTAAGCCTATTGCAAGTTTTACAGAACTTAAAAAATGATCGTCTTTAACAGCCGCTTTACCGATAAAGTAGGGTAAAAATATGGCAAGAAGATTATTCAATAGGCCATACATATATATAGGCCAGAAAACGATCAGAAGCAAGTAATTGAATAATCTTTGCAATCTGGAATCAAAGAAATTACCAAGGCATACCGGATCAAATTCCGACCTGATATTCTGCCTGAAGAATTTATTATTTTTTGTTTCGAATGCTTTAAACTCCTTGGAATCACTTTCATTCCATTCATCTAATCCGGCAATGATCTTTTTATAGGCTACAAATCTTTCAATTAAATTCCTATAGTTCAATTTTATCCGTCGCATAAAATGCGGGGTATATATTTTCAGTACACTTTCATAGAATTTATAACTTTCAGTATGCTGAATATTTACTGTTAAGTCAACAAGATCACCATAGATTACAGCAGACACATCACTGAATGCTTTAGCCTGATTTTTTTTGTAGCGCTTATTATAATCTTCCAGTGTAATAGGCTCACCAAATTTTATAAAGATATCACTCTGGAACCTGGAATGGTCATCATAATTTATCCCGACAGGGAGGATAACCAGATTTTTACTTTCAGGATTCTCATTAATTGTTCTAAAACCTATTCTCAGCAAGCCTTTCCTGATAGGTCTTATCTTTCTGATCTTACTATGATTACCTTCGGGAAAAATAGTCAGGTGTTTCCCATTATTAAGAATATCAACACATTTACTAAAAGTTTCCTCGTTTTTAGAAATAACGTCAACACTATCTCTCTGCCTGTAAACCGGCATCATCTTCAAAGTTCTCAATAGGAAACTGAAAAAAGATTTTTTGAAAATATCAGCTCGAACCAGAAAATACGGGATTTTCCGGGTAACCATGACAAGTAGAAGCGCATCCATAAATGCATATTGGTGATTTGGGGCAAAAATGATGGGCTTACCTTTTGGGATATTCTCTCGACCTATGACTTTAATGCGCCTGAAGTAGACCAATAATGCTAATTGTATCCATCCTTTCAGAAGTACAAGTCCGGGTCGGTGAAATAGTTTGTAAAATCTCTTCATTTAAGCGTAAGCACGAATTGGTTTCGTCCATAAAAATGCAAGGAAAAAACCGGTGATAATATACCATATTCCCCACCAGGCAGCAACAATAGCCATTCTTCCAATTCCTTCCATAAATGTGAATATTATTATTAATCCCAAACCGGAATTCTGAATTCCTGTTTCTATTGCAATCGTTCTACCATTCAAAGTAGACAGATCCAACATTTTCCCATAGTAACATCCAGTGATAATGGCAATCGAATTAAGCAGGAATACAACAACAATTACCAGCTGAATATAATCTATAAAAATCTTATAATTATTCGAAAATGCAACAATAACAAATAAAATAAAAATTACCATGGATGCTTTTTTAATTGGATCCAAAATTTTTCCGGTAGTCTTTAGAAAGCGGGACGAAAAATACATGCTATAAGAACAGGAAGTCCAAGAATCAATAGAATATTTTAAAACATGTCAGACATGTTCAGGTTTATATAGGCTGTTTCATTCCTTGGCCCTGAATATGGCCCCCCCTGAAACTGAAATTAAGAGGTGTCATAAATGTGGCATGTTGCAACTTAAGCACAAGTGCAACACCGAACATAACAAATCCAATTATAAAATTAAGAACGATTAAACTTTCCGGGCTGAAGTTCAGTTTTATGTGGTTCACGAGATCTTCCTGCATAAGGTGAGCAAAAATGCCGGAATATTAAGACAATGGCTATTTTGTCTATGTAGGGTTCCTCGGATAATTCCAAAATAAAAAAAGGTCTGAACTTTCATCCAGACCCAATAAATTCAATAAATCAGTGTATCAGTTTTGTTTATCTTCCAGCTTGTCCATATGTTCAGATCCCTTAATATCCAGATTATCCGTTATTTTAGCAATGGTTTTCATGTCGATCTCCCCACTGATACTGACAATCACAAATTCATCCGTTTCATCTACCACAAGTAAAAGATCACTGATTTTTCCCTTTTTTTCTTTTATCAGGAAATCCACATTGGCATCCCCATCTCTGACTATCATCAGCTCATCATATTTTTCCTTTTTTACATCCCTTTTAAACCTATCGATATCAGATTCCTGGAAGTCATCTTCATCCCGGTCAATGGAATGTACATTTATAGCATCAATCTTACCCATAGCATCTAACATCTCCCGGGCTTCCTCATCATTGGTTTCTATACCTGAAAGCAGGTTCAGCAAACCCCCATCAATTCTTACGGATAAATATTTGCCACTATCCTTATACTTGTTGTGAAAATCCATTACAGCCTGGCTTTGACTAAAAGCTGTTATACTTGACAGCAATAGTGAAAATAAAATTAAATATGTTTTCATTTGATTGTTGTTAAAGAGTTTATTAATTATCGACCTTATCCAAGTGTTCGAATCCATCAATATCAAGGGTTTTAGACAATCTCGATATATCTTCCAGTTGGAGGTTCCCAGTCATGGTCATAAGGAAAAAATCTCCGTCATCATCCTCTGCAATCAACATTACGAACTCACTGATGTGCCCATCATCCTCATGTATCAGGAACTTTATTTCCTCTTCACCTTCCTTAATGATCATCAATTCTTCAAATCCCTTGTCAGAGATGATCTTCACAGCCTTTCTGGATAACTCGGCACGCTCTGGGTATTCACTGGAGGTAAGGATCTTTAATCCATTAAGCTTCCGGATCACATTCATCACATCCTCCTCATCTTCACTTTCGGGAATCTGAGCAATTAATTGAAACATTTTGCTAGTGATAATAATTGTTGTGAAATCATCACGTCTTTCATACTCACTAAAATATTTTGTTATCACATCCTCCTGAGAGAATCCACTTGTGTATAACAAAACACCTATAATTATTATGATTAACCTTTTCATGTTTATTTTTATTTTTGTTGTCAAACGGGATTCGTCCTGCTACAGCGGGACTTGTATCATATGTTTATAAGTTTTCATTTCGGATAATTTTTTCAGCTTTATTGAATTCTGACAATTTGGTAAAATTGTCTTTTCCCTTATTCCATTTTTCTGAAACAAGCAATAAAGCTTTTTTGGTCTCTTCAAGAGCCTTCTCCGGGTCCTCAAATGTATCCTGAACCAATACGGAGGCTTTTTCACGTACGGCAATAAACCGTTGATGAATCGTTACAAAAAACAGGACCAGGATGACAGCTGCAGCTACTTTATAATAGATATGCAAATACTTCTGCGTCCCTTTCTTTTCTTTTGATTCAATCTCATTTATAACTCTTTCTTCAAAATCCTCAGATACTTTCACACCTCTTTGTGACTTAAAATATTGAAATAGGGGACTAATTTCCTTTAGATCTTCAGGTATGTCAGAACCTGACAGATACTCCTGAAGAATTGATTCCTCTTCTAAAGTAGTTTCGCAATTCCAATACTTTTCTAACAAGATTTTGATCTTTTTATAGTCCATATTGGTCAGTTTTAAATAATTTTTTTCTAACGTTCTCTCTTGCCCTGAAAAGGGTAACTTTTACCAGGTTCTGGTCAATTCCTATTATATCCCCGATTTCCTGGTAGGTATGACCTTCAATATCACGTAGAACAATAACTTGTTTTTGTTTTTCAGATAGTGAATCAATTATCTTTCTTATCCCCGTCAAAGTTTCAGATTGTTCAACCATTTGTTCAGGATTGAAAACGTCCTGCGCTTTGTCTTCGATATGATGAAGGTCTTTAAACTCAAGCCTGTTTGCTTTCAGTTTATCAAATGTAAGATTCCTAGTAATAGTCATGCTCCAGGCTTCAATGTTTTTGATTTTATCAAGATTTTTTCGCTTTTGCCATAATCGAATAAATACTTCCTGTACAATATCTTCTGATTCAGATTTATCTTTATTATAGCTAAAAGCATATCTGAATAATTTATCCTTTAAAGGTAGTATCTCATTCTTGAAGTACTTCAAATGCATTTCAAAGGGAAGACGATTAGATCATAAAAATGTTACAATAGCATAAAAAATAAAATGAAAAGCATAGTTTTCCGTTCTTAGTGTAACAGTTTTTTATTTCTTTAGATAATAAAACGACTGCACATTTATAATGAATATCATTTAGGGATATGTTACTGATCAATATATTTAGTGAGAATGCCTATAGTGAGACTTTTATTGATGATCTCATTTTACATGGTGGACTACTCCTCATTACTTTTCTTATTGTCATTCTGTTTCTTATGTGGCGGGCCTATGAAAATAAAAAAAGGTCTAACATAAGTCTAAGTGTTAAAAACAAGGAAATTGAAAAGGCCCATAGTGATATCGAGGAGAAGAACCAGATCTTGAAAGAAAAAAACGTTGAGCTGGTTGATGCAAAGGAAAAAGCTGAAAGTGCCTCTCAGGCTAAACAGAAATTCTTATCTAACATGAGTCATGAGATCAGGACTCCTTTGAATGCCGTTATTGGATTATCCGAGATCCTTATGATGGAGAATCCCAGGGAAGATCAGATAGAATTACTGCGCAGCATAAAATTCTCAGGTGAAAATCTCCTTGTACTTATAAATGATATTCTTGATTTCTCAAAGATCGAGGAAGGGAAAATAAAAATTGAAAGCACTCCTTTTAATGCAAGTCAACTTTTAACTAACCTGAAAAACACATTTAAAAGCAAAGCCGAAAACAAAAACCTGGAATTTAACCTCTCAGTAGATGAAGAAGTACCTGAAACATTAAATGGTGATCCCCATCGTTTATCTCAGATACTGGTAAATCTAATTGATAATGCCATCAAGTTTACTGAGAAAGGTAAAATAGAGCTGCGTGTAATATGTCTTAAGAAAACCAATGAAGAAATAGAAATAAAATTCAGTGTGCATGATACGGGAATTGGGATTTCCGAGGAAGAACAGGAAAAGATATTTGAACGCTTTGAACAAGCCACCACTGAAACCACAAGAAAATTTGGTGGTTCAGGGCTTGGGTTAGCCATCATCAGAAATCTCCTTAAGCTGCAGGGTACTGACATCCATGTAAATAGTAAACCCGGGGAAGGATCTGAATTTTTCTTTGAACTTAAATTTGGCATGGACCAACGGGCAGATTCCAAAGATAAAAATAAGGCGGTATTAAAAGAATCTGAATCAGGTAAAAATACATCTACCCATATTCTTCTGGTGGAGGATAATGAGATGAATATGAAAGTAGCTAAACGTTTCCTGGAAAGATGGAACTATAACATCGATACTGCTGAAAACGGTCTTGAAGCTCTTGATAAATTTAAAGCCAACACCTATGATCTGATTCTTATGGATTTGCATATGCCGGAAATGGATGGTTGGGAAGCGTCAGCAGCTATCAGGGGTATTGAGAACGGTAGCTCCAAGAAAACGCCCATCATTGCCCTGACAGCTGATGTGATGATCAATGATCTCGATAAATTATACACAGCGGGGATGGATGACTATGTTACCAAACCATTTAATTCGGACGAATTGAAAGCCAAAATTGAAGGGTATATTGGCCAGGTTATTTGAAATATTATTTATCAGTCTGTCGTATATCTCTGGCTACCACTCGTAGTGATTCCCGTGATATTTATCGGACCTTTTCTTAAAATAAGTCTGTCATCCGAAGTGCTTCCAGCAGCATACAGATTTCCTGATCCGGAATCAAGATCAAAACTTAAATCATCTTCTGAATTCAATAATCCAATGGTTACATTTCCTGATGATGCTTTGAACCTGGAATCCCCGGTCAACAAAATATCCTCTCCCCGTATGTTTCCGGATGAAGTTCCCACATCAAGCTTGCCCTCGATATCTCTTAGTTTTATATTACCTGATGAACAATCTGCATCAACATCTCCCATGACTTCATAAATGGTAATATTACCGGAAGAAGCATGTGCTTCAAGATCTCCATTTACTTCATCAATCCTTAGGTTACCTGAAGAAGCCCGAAGTGTTGCATTCCCATTCTGGTCAGATAAGGTAATGTTCCCTGAAGAACATTTTAAATTCAAAGCCCCTTTCAGATTTCTCCCGGTGATGTTTCCTGAGGAAGCTTCAAGGGTTATCTCATCTGCATTCAGGTTTTCAGCTTCAATATTACCGGAACTATTATCGACAATTACTATTACATTTTCCGGCACATCAAAATGCAGTAGTCCTTCAATATTTCTCCAAATGTTGTTCGGGCGTTCAATCCAGACCTTAACCCTGTTGCCATCTTCGCGATATATTATTTCGTATTTATCGGGATCACCCGAACCTTCTATTTTACCATTCATCTTCAGGGAAGATCCTGAATATCCATTAAGTTCGATATTACAAAAACTCCCCACAACCTCAAGATATCTGGCTTTCTCAATGGAAAAAGTTGCCTCTGCCAGGATCTCCTGTGATAGGACTGCACCCGGGTTAAGAGTAAAAAACAGGACTATAAAAAAAGCGAATTTTGAATAATGTGATTTCATTGTATAATATTTTATGTATTCAATGAATAAAGATGATTATTTAATGGCTAAGGTTGCATAGAGATGACAATAATTTTAAGATGACATAAAATAAGTTGATATACGAGCCTGATAAAGCTTTTAGGCCAAATTAAAATTCTTGAAAATAGATTTTTGACATAATATCATCTATAATAGTCCGATAATTTGAAACAATATTCTTAAAAAGTAGTACTTATCTAATATATATTTTTAATAAGTGTATAATTCTTTAGATTTTTTAAACTAAATACTTTGATTTTATAAATAAATATTGGACTTTTGAAGCCAATTTCAAAATGCCCCCTTTGGGCCTAAAAATTGTATTTTATGATCAATGTTAGATCTTTAGTTTCTGTGATTGTTATTGTACTTGTGATTCCTTACCAGGATTCGTGAGAAAGGAAATATATTATATAAGCTAAAAGCCTTTCTCGCGACAGAAAGGCTTTTTTAATATCTGAGATATGAGTGAATTAAATAAATATAGTAAAGGGATAACTCAAAATGAGACCCAACCGGCATCACAGGCTATGTTGTACGCATTGGGAATAAAAGATGATGATCTCAAGAAAGCACAGGTTGGCATTGTCAGTACTGGATTTCAGGGCAACCCTTGTAATATGCATTTAAATGGCCTTGCAGAAGATGTTAAAAAAGGCATTGATGGCAGAGGTTTGTGGGGCCTGATATTTCATACCATTGGCGTTAGCGATGGCATTCCCAACGGAACCGAGGGCATGAAATATTCCCTGCCATCTAGGGATATCATTGCTGATTCCATAGAAACAGTAGTCAATGCCCAACACTATGATGCTGTTGTTCCAATTGTAGGATGCGACAAAAATATGCCCGGAGCTGTTATGGCCATGGGCAGAATGAACAGACCTGGAATTCTCCTTTACGGCGGAACGGTTAAAAAAGGAAATTGGAAGGGCGAAGATCTGAATATTGTTTCGGCCTTCGAGGCCTATGGCAAAAAACTCAAAGGCGACATTTCTGATGAAGATTATAAAGGCATTATCAAAAATTCTATTCCGGGTGCTGGTGCATGTGGAGGAATGTATACTGCCAACACCATGTCATCAGCCATAGAAGCTCTTGGTATGTCACTCCCCTACTCTTCTTCTAACCCGGCAGTTAGTGAAGACAAGCGTATAGAATGTGCTCATGTTGGACAGGCGATCGAGAATCTGCTGATAAAAGATATTAAGCCTCGCGATATTATGACCAAACGTGCTTTTGAGAACGCGATTACACTCATTATGGCGCTTGGAGGCTCCACAAATGCTGTTCTTCACTTAATCGCGATGGCAAAAGCAGTCGAAATAGAATTAGGAATAAACGATTTTCAGAGGATCAGCAATAACACACCCTTTATTGCGGATTTGAAGCCAAGTGGGAAATACCTCATGGAAGATCTCCACTATGTAGGGGGTGTTCCTGGAGTAATGAGATACCTGATGAAAGAAGGCCTGATGGATGGAGATTGTATGACAGTAACGGGAAAGACACTAGGGGAAAATCTTGATACGGCCCGTGACCTGGATGAAGGCCAGGAAATCATAGCTTCTATCAAAGACCCAATCAAACCTGTTGGCCATATACAGATACTGTATGGTAACCTTGCACAAGAAGGTGCTGTGGCCAAAATAACAGGAAAAGAAGGAGAACGGTTTACCGGAACGGCAAGGGTATTTGAAAACGAATTTGAAGCTATTGATGGTATTGGCAAAACTGTAAAGAAAGGTGACATAATCGTGATCCGATATGAAGGGCCCAAAGGCGCTCCTGGAATGCCTGAAATGCTTAAACCAACCGGGGCTGTAATTGGCGCTGGTCTCGGGAAAGATGTCGCCCTAATCACTGACGGTAGATTCTCAGGGGGCTCGCACGGATTTGTAGTTGGGCATATTACACCTGAAGCCCAGGAAGGGGGATTAATTGCATTAATTGAAGATGGTGATAAAATAACAATTGATGCTGTTAATAATAGAATTGATGTAGACCTCCCCGAAGAGGAAATCAGTAGAAGAAGAGAAAACTGGGTTAAACCACCCTATAAATATAACAAAGGAATTTTAGGTAAATATATTAAACTTGTTTCATCTGCATCTGAAGGATGTGTAACGGATTAAATTTAAAACCATGTCAACGTTGGAAAAAACCAGTAAAACAGAATCGAAGCACAAGCTTTTAAGGGTTAACGGATCGGAAGCCGTAATCCTGAGCCTACTGGAGGAAAAAGTGGATACTATTTTCGGATATCCGGGAGGGGCTATCATGCCCATTTATGATGCTTTGTACAATTATCAGGATCAATTAAATCATATCCTTGTACGACATGAGCAAGGTGCGGTTCATGCCGCTCAGGGATATGCGAGGGTGTCTGGCAAAGTGGGGGTCTGTTTTGCAACCAGTGGACCTGGAGCTACCAACCTTATTACAGGAATTGCCGACGCACAAATCGATTCTACACCCCTTGTATGTATTACGGGCCAGGTTCCGGCACATCTTCTTGGGACTGATGCCTTTCAGGAGACGGATGTTCTGGGTATTTCCATGCCGGTTACAAAATGGAATTACCAGGTTACCAAAGCTGAAGAGATACCGGAAGCCATCGCAAAAGCATTTTACATCGCCAAAACAGGACGACCGGGTCCGGTACTTATCGATATAACAAAAAATGCGCAGTTCGGTGAGATAGACTTTAAATATTCTCCTTGTGAAAAGATCAGGAGTTATCATCCTTATCCATCAAATAACAGCAATCAGATCGAGGAAGCTGCTGAATTGATCAACAATGCAAAAAAACCTTATATCCTTGCCGGACATGGGGTTCTTATTTCATGCGCAGAAAAAGAACTTCAGGATCTTTCAGAAAAAGCTGACATCCCGGTAGCACTTACCCTGCTGGGCTTATCCTGCTTCCCGCCGGATCATAAAAACTATGTTGGTTATCTGGGAATGCATGGAAACTATGGCCCGAATATTAAAACCAATGAGTGCGATGTATTAATAGCCATCGGAATGCGGTTCGATGATCGGGTAACCGGTGATTTGTCGAAATACGCCAAACAGGCAAAGGTTATTCATATTGAGATCGATCCGTCTGAGATCGACAAGAATGTTAAAACGACCGTTGGAATTAATGCCGACGCCAGACAGACACTCGAGGCTTTGCTTCCCTTGATCAAAAAGAATAATCACACTCAATGGATCAATGAGTTCAATGAGTGTGAAAAAATTGAATATGAAAAAGTTGTCAAGGATCAGGTCAATCCCAAAACTGATAAGGTCTTTATGGCTGAAGTTATTAAAAAGATCTCGGATAAAACCAAAGGAGAATCAGTGATTGTAACGGATGTAGGACAACACCAGATGATAGCGGCAAGATATTACCAGTTCAGGAAACCCAATCACCTACTGACATCCGGTGGTCTGGGAACCATGGGATTTGCCTTACCCTGCTCAATGGGCGCACAGCTGGGTGCAAAAGACCAGCAGGTTATTGCCATTGCTGGTGATGGTGGCATCCAGATGACGTTGCAGGAGCTTGGCACGATCAGTCAGTACAATATACCAGTTAAGATCGTGATCCTCAATAACCATTTCCTCGGAATGGTAAGACAGTGGCAGCAGCTGTTTTTTGATAAGAGGTATTCATTTACAGAAATGACAAATCCTGATTTTCCGAAAATCGCTGAAGGTTTTGGAATAGATAATGAAAAAGTCAGTGAACGAGGAGGGCTTGATAAGGCCATCGATAAGATGCTTGCATCCAGTGGCCCTTATCTTCTTGAGGTTGAGGTTGAAAAAGAGGATAATGTTTTCCCAATGGTTCCTTCAGGGGAATCGGTAACTAATATTCGATTAGATTAAAATTAAAACAATATTATTATGTCTGATATCTATCAAGATAGTCATGAAAGTACGCTGAGAAAGAGATATACAATATCTGTTCTTAGTGAAGACAGACCAGGACTGTTGAACCGTGTAACAATTATTTTTTCACGGATTAAATTAAACATAGAAAGTATAAATGTTTCAACCTCGGAAGTGCCCGGAGTAAGCCGGTATACCCTCGTTGTGAATACAACAAAAGATATCGCTGAAAAAGTGACAAAACAGCTCAGGAAACTGGTTGAAGTCCTTGGAGCATTTCTTTATGAAGAAGATGAAATATATTATCAGGAAATTGCCCTTTATAAGGTACCGACAAAGATCTTTCTTCATGGTAATAAAATAGAGAACCTGGTCAGGGCAAACAATGCCCGGATCCTGGTGATTGAAGAGGACTATATTGTAATTGAAAAAACGGGACACAAACACGAAACGCAACAACTTTTCAATTTATTAAATGAATACGGGGTACTTGAGTTTGTCAGATCCGGCCGGGTGGCCATATCTAAATCAAAACGGCAAACACAAAAATACCTCGATGAACTCGAAAATTCAGAAACACATATTTTAAATTCATCAAACGGACAAGACAAGTATGGCAAAAATTAATTTTGGCGGCGTAGAAGAAAACGTCGTAAAAAGGGAAGAATTCCCGCTCGCAAAAGCACGGGAAGTGCTAAAAGACGAAGTTATCGCAATTATTGGTTATGGTGTTCAGGGCCCAGCACAGGCACTTAACCTGCGTGATAATGGAATACCTGTCATCATTGGTCAGGAACAACGCTTCAAAGACGATTGGGACAAGGCAATAGCTGACGGATGGGTGCCAGGAGAAACACTCTTTTCAATTGAAGAGGCAGCCAAGAAAGCCACAGTATTACAATACCTTGTATCTGATGCGGCACAAAGAGCAGTTTGGCCGACATTAGAAAAATGCCTTAATGAGGGTGATGCATTGTATTTTTCTCATGGTTTCTCTGTAACCTATAAGGAACAAACAGGTGTTATTCCTCCAAAGAATGTAGATGTTATCCTGGTAGCCCCTAAAGGATCAGGAACCAGTGTGCGTCGAAATTTTCTTGCCGGATCAGGAATTAATTCCAGTTATGCCATATTTCAGGATTACACAGGCCGGGCGGAAGAAAGGACAATCGCATTGGGGATTGGCATAGGATCAGGTTATTTATTCCCTACAACATTCGAAGACGAGGTATATAGTGACCTGACTGGTGAAAGAGGTGTACTTATGGGTGCACTGGCTGGCATTATGGAAGCACAATATGATGTTCTCAGGGATAACGGGCATAGTCCTTCAGAAGCCTTTAATGAAACTGTGGAAGAATTGACACAGAGTTTAATACGTTTGGTTGATGAAAAAGGCATGGACTGGATGTATTCCAACTGCAGTGCAACTGCCCAGAGAGGTGCCCTGGACTGGAAACCTAAATTCAAAGAAGCAACTCTACCTGTTTTTAAACAACTCTACGAGCGTGTGAGAAGCGGTGAAGAAACAAAAGTTGTTCTTGAAAAAACTGGTCATCCGGATTACAGAGCCCACCTTGAATCTGAACTTAAAGAAATAAGAGAATCAGAAATGTGGCAGGCTGGTGCCCAGGTCAGGAAACTTCGACCTGACGCTTAGGAAGAAAAGTTTTATCTGAGTAAACATATTGTAGAGTGGAACCAAAAACACTATTTGATAAGATCTGGGATAAACATGTGGTTCATTCGGTAGATGGAGGGCCTCAGGTTTTATATATCGACAAGCATTTTATTCACGAGGTTACCAGCCCTGTTGCTTTTCTAGGACTGGAAAAAAGGGGACTCAAGGTTTCAAGGCCTGATAAGACCATCGCAACCCCGGATCATAACGTACCGACAATCAATCAGGATATGCCGATCCGGGATGTATTATCCAGGCAACAGGTTGATCAGTTATCCAAGAATTGCGAGACCCATGGTATTGATCTTTATGGATTGAATCATCAATGGCATGGAATCGTCCATGTGATTGGTCCTGAATTAGGGATAACACAACCGGGGATGACCATTGTTTGTGGAGATAGTCATACCTCCACGCATGGAGCCTTTGGAGCAGTAGCTTTTGGGATTGGCACAAGTGAAATTGAAATGGTGCTTGCTACCCAATGCATATTACAACCCAAACCAAAAAAGATGAGGATATCCATAGACGGTGTCCTTAAAAAAGGGGTAACTTCTAAAGATATTATATTATATATCATATCTAAGATCGGTACTGCAGGTGGTACAGGATATTTTATTGAATATGCCGGTTCTGCGATTGAAACGTTATCTATGGAAGCCCGGATGACGATATGCAATATGAGTATTGAAAGTGGTGCCCGTGGGGGGATGATCGCCCCGGATGAGACCACCTTTGAATACATCAAAGGAAGACAGTTTTCTCCAATGGGTGAGGATTGGGATCAAAAACTGGCTTATTGGAGAACTTTGAAAACAGACGAAGGGGCTGTATTTGATCTCGAATATAATTTCAAAGCGGAGGATATCGGCCCTATGGTAACCTTTGGTACCAATCCGGGTATGGGACTGGATATTACCAAACCCATTCCTGAAGTTAAGGATATACCTTCAGCAAGCCAGGAAACCTATCTGAAATCCCTTGGATATATGGACTTTAATCCAGGGGAAAGCATGAATGGTAAAAGCGTGGACTATATATTCGTCGGAAGTTGTACAAACGGCCGGATTGAAGATCTACGGGAAGTTGCTCAACTTGTAAAGGGTAAGAAAAAAGCTGACAACATTACCGCATGGATTGTACCGGGTTCTAAACAGGTAGAACAACAGGCATATGAAGAAGGCCTGGTAGACATTCTTGAGGAAGCCGGCTTTAAGCTCCGGCAACCAGGTTGTTCAGCATGTCTGGCCATGAATGATGATAAAATACCTGCCGGGAAGTATGCTGTATCCACTTCTAACAGGAATTTTGAAGGTAGGCAGGGCCCCGGGGCAAGGACGATACTTGCCAGTCCTTTGACAGCTGCGGCTACTGCAATCACAGGAAAGATAACTGACCCACGTGATATCACATAACGAAAATAGAAAATGCCAATAGATAAATTTCAAAAATTAGTTTCTCCCGCAGTTCCGCTGCCAATAGAAAATGTTGATACTGATCAGATTATACCTGCCAGGTTTCTTAAAGCTATTGAAAGAAAAGGGTTTGGGGATAATCTTTTCAGGGATTGGAGATATGACAGCAATAACGAACCTATTCAGGATTTTGTATTGAACAATGATACTTATAAAGGAAAGATCCTGGTGGCCGGAGAAAACTTTGGAAGTGGATCCAGCCGTGAGCATGCTGCATGGGCACTCTATGATTATGGGTTCCGGGTGGTTGTCTCAAGTTTTTTTGCAGATATATTTAAAAACAATGCACTTAATAACGGATTACTTCCCGTACAGGTAAATTCCGATTTTCTCAAGCAATTATTCAACACTATAGAAAAAGATGCAAATGCAGAATTTGAGGTGGATCTTGAAAATCAGCATATTAAAATACTGGATTCAGGTTCATCAGCAAAATTCGATATTAATCCCTATAAAAAGGAATGCCTGTTAAAAGGATATGATGATATAGACTATTTGTTAAGTCTGAAAAGTAAAATTGACGCATTTGAAGAACAACACTGATCCAAGTTTTATGAAAAATCAAAAATTACCGCTGATAACTATAATGGATACCACCCTGAGGGATGGTGAGCAAACTACCGGAGTATCATTTTCAAGTAATGAGAAATTGAATATTGCCAAGATCCTTTTATCGGAAGTGAATGCAGATAGAATAGAGATCGCCTCTGCGAGGGTTTCTGAAGGTGAGTTTCAGGGATCAAAAAAAGTTCTTGACTGGGCTAAAGAAAATGGATACATCGACAGGGTTGAGATCCTGGGATTCGTCGATAACAAAGTATCTCTGGATTGGATAAATGCAGCAGGAGGTAGAGTAATAAACCTTTTATGCAAAGGATCTTACCGACATGTCACACAACAATTAAGAAATACCCCGGAAGAACATCTCGAAAACATCGCAAAATCTGTTGAATATGCCACGAAACTAGGTATTACTACTAATATATACCTGGAAGACTGGTCTAACGGTATGCGTAACTCGCCTGACTATGTGGATTTTATGATAAAGGGCCTGAAAGACCTGAATGTTAGCCGGATCATGCTTCCCGATACACTGGGCATCCTTTCACCTGATGAAACATATGAATTTCTATCAGGTATTATAAAAAAGTACCCGAAGGTAACCTTTGATTACCATGCTCATAATGATTACGATCTAGCCACAGCCAATGTATTTGCTGCCCTGAAAGCTGGTATAAGATGTTTGCATACAACGGTAAATGGCCTTGGTGAACGCGCAGGCAACGTCCCATTATCAAGTGTGGTGGCGGTTGTAAAAGATCATTTCGATTATGATATGTCTGTGGTTGAATCAAAATTGAATAAGATCAGCAGAATGGTTGAATCATTTTCCGGTATACGCGTCCCAACCAACAAGCCGCTGATAGGTGAGTTTGTATTTACACAATGTAGTGGTATTCATGCTGATGGTGATCATAAAGACAATTTATACCATAATGATCTGATGCCCGAACGATTTGGCAGGATCAGGAAATATGCCTTGGGGAAAACCTCAGGCAAAGCCAATATCAGAAAGAACCTCGAGGAAATGGGAATTACACTCGATCCGGATTCCCTTAAGAAAGTTACGGAAAGGATTATTGAATTGGCCGACCAAAAAGAAACGGTAACAACGGAAGATCTTCCCTATATCATATCTGATGTCTTAAAGAGTGCAACTATAGAGCAGAAGATCAAGCTTAAAAACTATTCTACTTCCCATGCATTAGGACTGAGGCCTGTTACTAGCCTGAGCATTGAAATAAATGGAAAAGTATACGAAGAGCATGCCTCAGGGGATGGTCAATATGATGCTTTCATGAATGCTTTGAAAGCTGTCTACAAAAAACTTGAAAAACCAATTCCCAAATTGATCGATTACGTGGTTACCATCCCTCCTGGTGGGCGTACCGATGCATTAGTTGAAACGGTCATCACCTGGCAGTCAGATAAGGAATTCAAGACCAGGGGACTTGATCCAGATCAGACCGTAGCAGCTATTAAGGCAACGATGAAAATGATCAATGTACTAGAACACGAACTGGAATTGAATAAAGTTATTATATAATATGGAATTAAATATAGCTGTTTTACCGGGTGACGGGATAGGTCCTGAGATCATTGAACAGGCAGTAAAAGTGACCGATGCAGTCTGTACTAAATTCGGACATCAAATCCATTATGAATATGGATTGGTTGGAGCAGATGCCATCGATAAAACAGGAAATCCCTATCCTGAAGAAACCCACGAACTCTGCATGAGATCAGATGCCGTTCTGTTCGGAGCCATAGGGCACCCAAAATATGATAATGATCCCAGCGCCAAGATCCGGCCGGAACAAGGTTTACTGGCCATGAGAAAGAAATTAGGTTTGTACGCAAATATACGACCTACTTCTACCTTCAAATCACTGGTTAGCCGGTCACCCCTGAAAACTGAGCTAGTTGATGGTGCCGACTTTGTAACTATACGTGAACTGACAGGAGGGATTTATTTTGGTGAACCCAGGGGTAAAACAGAAGATGGACAGAAAGCCTTTGACACCTGTATATATACTGTGGAGGAGATTGAAAGAATTGCCAGGCTGGCTTTTGAATATGCGCAAAACAGAAATAAAAAACTTTGCGCAGTCGATAAAGCAAACATATTGGCCACATCGAGATTATGGCGTTCAACCATCCAGGATATGGCCAGTGACTATCCTGATGTTGAATTGGAATTTCTTTACGTCGATGCTGCTGCCATGCGGATCATTCAATGGCCAAAAGGATTTGATGTTATTGTCACAGAGAATTTATTCGGAGATATACTGACTGATGAGGCAAGTGTTATAACCGGATCATTAGGCATGTCCCCTTCTGCTTCAATTGGTATTCATACATCAGTTTTTGAACCCATCCATGGTTCTTATCCACAAGCTGCCGGTAAAAATATTGCCAACCCTAACGGAACAATACTTTCTGCAGCAATGATGTTTGAATATGCTTTTAATTTGAAGGAGGAGGCAGAAGCTATTAAGGTGGCTGTTGATAAATCCCTTGCCGAAGGCGTTGTCACTGAAGATATTGCAGAAGGTGGTATAAAGCCAGGTACCACTTCAGAAATTGGTGATTGGATAGCCAGCCAGATCTAGGTTAGGAATTCCGCTGTAGTATAGGTTTATACTATCTGTTGTAACCACAAATAGATCATCTCCATTTCCCTATGGATATTAGATTTGCAAAAATCCTGTATGCACCGGGTACACCAGCCGGCAACTGTCTGAACCAGGCATAGCTAGTGTATATATAATGGCCTTCCCCGTATTTGGCAACAAGTAAACCTCCATTAAGCGCTTCATCGCCGGGATCGTTACTGGATAATACAGCGTGATAATGCTCATCCCAGCTGACTGGAAAATACAAACCCCTCTCCTGTACCCAACCGTTAAAATCATCAGTGGTAATTTTATTGGGTGTATTGAGGATCTCATGATCAGGTTCCAAGATACGCACTTCTGCATCTTCTACAGATACCCTTACGCTGGCTGACCTGCCCGAAAATTCAATAGGATATGGTAATAATATCGGCGATTTTGTACCGATTCTTATATTGTTGTACTGGACTATTACATTCCCGCCATTTTCTATATACTTCAGGAAATCATCATTATAGTCGCCTAAATAGGCGAGGTTATTAAAAGCCATTATCCCAAACACGATGGCATCGAAATCCTGGAAGTTGATCAAATGAATGTTCCCCTCATCAACATAAGTGACTTGATATCCAATCTGTTCAAGGTTCGGCCCAACATCATCACCAGCACCTGTGATATACGCAATGCTGGATCCTTTTTTCTTAATATCAAGTTTAACAACTTCTGCCATCGCGGGTAAATAAATGGATTGTTTTGGAAAGTGTTCGTATTCTATAGTTACCAGTTTCCGATCATAATTTCTATCCTCAGTTTGTGCTATGGCCTGAATATAACCCTGTGATGATTCTTTTGTGGGGAATAATTTAAAATGATAAAACGCAGTTTCTTGGGGCATCATATCAAAAATCTGTTTTTCCGGTTCGGTTCTCCAACCCTCAGGTAATTTTACAGATAATTCACCTTTTGCAGGTTGATTGCGTGAATCAAGTTTTACTGTTATATCTTTTTCTTTCTCATCCGGGAAAATAAAAACGCCCTCTGTAATTTCAACAAATAATTCTGGTCCAATTTCCAGGGGTTCATATTGCTGACCCTCCATTCTGTCTGTCCAGGTATAAACTACTGGAATACAATATGATATGTCTTCATCATTTATTTTTAACTTTACCTCGAATTCTACCGATGGAGGATTCTGGGCAAGTCCTTTCAAACTTTGGTCTGAGACCTCATATTTGAAATCTTTAACTGGCTTCTCCAACCAGAATGGAGTGGTTTCACGGACACCATTTCCCAATCGTTTTGAAAGATTAATATATAGGGGAACATTATTTTTCAGACCTGTATTCATTATTGTATCACAGGCCAGTGCTTGTGAAACCACACCAACTACGGCTATATCAACATCTGACCGGTTCGTTATTTCCAGATTTACATCAAAAATATCCCCGGGGCTTAGATATGATTTACCGGAAGTAGCCTCAAGATAAAGCCCTGCGCATGCCTTGATTATATCATCAAGCTCTTTAAGTTTTTTCTGTTTCCAGAATCTATCCTCAATCTCAGAGATCTTGCCTCGTAATTTGATCAATTCGGGGATAGATCCGGAAGGAGATCTAAAATTATAATTATTAAGTATCTCTGTTACATCTGAGGCAATATCCATACGGTTAATCCGGTTCCAGGTAATATCAATTCCTTCAAAAAGGCCTGGTTTCAGATCTTTACCCTTGATAAATTCAAGATACTCTTTTGATGTGCCTCTTCTCCAGGTAACGCCAAACGCCTGGCTCCTATGCTGACTTCTGCTATCAGCACCCAATTCAGAATATGAAAGTCCGCTTAATGGATCATATTCACCAATATCCATAGATATTACACTGTCGCTTTCCTGAATATTTGGGTTCCACCATCTGCCGGTATTGGTAAAGATACGGGCTGGCTGCCAGGGATCGACATATTTCAGTTGCTCAGGGTATACGTTCCGGTCCGCCGATAGTTCGAATGCTTCCTCGGCAATTATAGCTGATGTTTCATGCTGACCATGTCCTGCTCTACTATCGGAAGGGAAACGGGTTATGATGACATCCGGTTTAAACTTTCGTATCACCCATATTGCATCTTCAAGCAGCTCATCTTTGCTCCAGATATTCAAAGTCTCATCCGCACTTTTTGAATACCCAAAGTCCATAACGTGTGTGAAAAACTGCGTTCCGCCATCTACCTTTCTGGCACTAAGTAATTCCTGTGTCCTTATTACACCGAGAAGCTCAGATTGCTCCGGTCCGATTGAATTCTGGCCACCGTCACCGCGGGTTAATGATAAATATGCTGTATTCACCAACTCCGCTTTCGATAAATAAGTGATCATCCTCGTGTTCTCGTCATCAGGATGTGCTGCCACGTATAATGCATTGCCCAGAACATTCATTTTCTGGATCATTTTATATATCTCAGAGCTGTTATGCCGCTCAGGTGCTTGTGCATTCAGGTCGAATACAAGAAACAGGCAGAACGAAGTAATTAAATACTGGATAATTTTTTTTGTGGACATGATTGTTACTAAAATTCAAACCCCAAATATGGATAAATTTCATATAAATTAGAGAGAATAAGTGACTTAAAATGTGTCCAGGTTAAATTTGATTGGTTTCCGGAAACTCAATATCTTAAGGAATATGTTGGATTCTCAATTTTTCGTTTTCCTTTCGAATATTAAACTTTCACTTCATTCACTAGTAGTAAAAAAGACTGAATTATAACAGGATCTAATCATCATGGAATAAAAGTGAAGCATAATCAACCACTTCTGAAGATTTATAGGATTTTGCTGAATTACCGAATGATAATAGTTTGACTTGTGGATTATCGGCCACCTTCATAGTATAATGCATCAAAGTCATTATAGGTCCGCAACCACAAACTGTAGCGTTGGTTTCTTTAATTTCTGAATATACGCCTTCTACATCGAGATCAAGGATTTTTTCTATGATCTTTTTGTCCTTCTTCTCCCCGATAACAGGATCAATATAATGGGAGAAATCAGAAGAAGCGAGCAATAAAATCTTCTTGTTTAAAACCTTATTGACTTCAATAATCCGGTCAGCTACCTCAATAGATTGTTCGGGATCCTGACGCAGATAACTAATCGGCAATATCTTGAAATTATAATCCAGAAACTTTTGAAGGAATGGAATAATGACTTCCCCGGAATGTTCAAATTTATGAGCATCCGCCGAAAGAGGAAAAGCGAGGGCATCTTTCATTTCAGAATCAACCTGCACTTCGCCCAGTGGTGTTTTCCAGCAATCATTATCATCAACGGCAATCTCAGGCCCGAGACCGTGATGGTTTGGATTCAAAATGAAAATTGTATCAAAGAACACCTTGAAGTCCTGGTGAAGGATCTCGAAAAAATGAACTGATTCATATCCGGAGTATTTATATCCCGCATGTGGAATTATTCCTCCAAGAATCGTTCTTTCTGATAGCTCACTTTTAATTTTTCCTTTTTCAAATTGTAATAATTTGTCCAACATTTCAGTTAATTCATTGGTTGAGGCCGGATAAAAAGTTCCGGCAACGGCAGGTTCTCTGGTTTTCATGGTTTTACATATTTTAAGATCCGGGTTTTACATGTTAAGCATTTCCCCTTGTCATCTATCGCCTTAATTTTTGTCAAATATCCGTTTTTCCTTTCAATTAGTAAGGTGCCACATTGATGACATAAAGTATGTTGGCCAGGGGAAAAATTCAGGTTTCCTGTATAAGTATACGGTAAATGTGATTTTGAGATCTCAAATAATCTGGATATGGTTTCCTGAGGGGTCGGTGGATATTGCAATCGATAAGCGGGAAAATATCTTGAAAGGTGCAATACCGTATATTCGCCTAATTCATTATAGATCCATTTGATCATTTCTTCAAATTCCTTTTCATCGTCATTAAGACCTGGTATGATCAGATTAGTGATTTCGAGATGTTTGCCAGCCATTCTGACTGTTTTGAGGTTTTCCTTAACAGGATTGAGCCTGGCATCAGCAAATTTCTTATAGAATTCATTGTTGAACGCCTTTAAATCAATATTGAAAGCATCGATAAGCTCAAGAACCTCCCTCAGGGGTTCTGCAGCAATATACCCATTTGAAACCATCACATTTTTCAATCCCTGTTTTTTCGATTCCGCGGCAAGATCCATCATAAATTCAAAGTATACGGTTGGTTCATTATAGGTATAAGCTATCCCGATGTTGTCGGAATACTGATCGTTATACGCTAGTACCTGTTCAACGGTATGTTGTCTTAGCCATGGATAATCATCAACAGTCGTTTGGGAAATATCACAGTTCTGACAGAAACTGCAACTTAAGTTACAACCCACGCTACCCACTGATAAAATGGAAGCTGAAGGGTAGTAGTGGTAGAGGGGTTTTTTTTCAATTGGGTCCAGGTGGACCGAAGAAATCAGGCCATAGTTTTCAGCCAGAAGTTTTCCATCTATATTTTTGCGCACGCCACACTTTCCCCGCTCCCCTTCGGCTAATTCACAATAATGCGGGCATAAATTACACCTCAGAGATCCTCTGGATAATTTCTGAAAGTATTTTGCCTTTGGCATAATCGGAATTGAGTTTGCCCTTTACCCAATTTACAATTTTTATAATAGAAAAGCTATTGATGGGGATTCCCAACGAATATCCGGGATTTATTTCTGAAGGAATTTTCCGATGATAATAGCAATAATAACCGTATTGTAGAATTGTCCGACAAGGCCCAGTATAATAGCAAAATTTCTGGAGGCTTCCGTTACGGGTGATATGTCACCATAACCTATAGTGGTAAGCGTAATAAAACTAAAATAAAGCAGATCCCGGCTTGCGCTTTCAGAGATCGCGAACGAGGCGGGTTCCAGGAGGAAAATTATACGAAAAACAAAAAAACCGATTATTCCGATCATTATATATCCGCTAAAAGCCCCAAGCACAACATTCAGGGTTATCAGTTCTGCTCTAAATATCTGACCAATTAATTCCGAAAATAAAGCGATAAAATATATGAAAATGATCAGCATAAAAATCACCTGAAAGCTATCACTGAGTGGCCGGATAAAATAATGGAACAATTCGGCGGTAATGCCTATTATACCAATTGCCAGGGTAAACATCCTGACTTTTTTTGAATCAGCACTGATCAGGAATAAGCTGCTGATAATAAATAATACAAAAAGAATATCATAAAGCAGATCTGAATCGGCTTGACCCAATAGGGATGGAAGAAACAGGAAGGCGCCCAATGCTATTAGAAATAATGGATATTTAAAATCCTCCCTTGCATTCAATTCTGTTGAAATTTTTTTTCTTAACATTTGATAATTTATTATTCCTTAAAATTCTGATTACCTGGAATCCAATCCGGATCAGGAAAGGTCCTCATCAAATTAAATCTCTTATAGGTTTCCCAGATATCCCCATTCCCAAATAGTCTGGGGTCTTTAGTTTCAATTAGTCTGGAATTCAATTTTTCTCTTAATTCAATTAAATCAGATTGATATTCTGGTAATGTTGATAGATCATTCAAACAATAAGGGTCCCGCCTTATATCAAATAACTCTTCCATCGGTCGTTTCTTCACTGCAAGATCAAAATAATATTTTATAGAATCCACAATCCGGTTCTTATAGATATAACTTTCCTGAAAATCATCTATATCGTGAAATCCGGGAACCAATTCCATCTGATCATTATATTTAACGGGAGCCCCCGCAGGCCATCTTTCCGGTTTAAAATTCTTGATATACAGAAATTCATGCGTCCTCAAAGCTCTGATGGGGTAAGATAAATTTTGCCACCTGGAACAGGAATGCCTTTCACGCCCACTGTACACTTTATTTCGTTCAGGTTCCAATAATCCGGATTGGTCACTTAGCAGTATATCCAGAAAACTCCAGCCTGTCATCATATCAGGAATGTTAATTTCCGCATTTCCCCTTGTTTCCAATACCTCAATCAAGGTGGGAGCTATATCGGTCAGACTGATCAGATCATCAACTTCACGACCAGGGGTTATAACATCTCCCCACCGGATAGCCAAGGGCATATGAAAACCATATTCATATAAATTCGCTTTAGCCCTCGGGAAGGGCATGCCATTATCTGAAGTAACGATGATCAGGGTATTATCCAACTCACCAATATCCTCAAGATATTCGATCATTTTATTAAGATGCGCATCAAAATATTGAATTTCATACATATAATCCAGAATATCTCCACGCACAGATTCTACATCAGGCAGAAATCCGGGAACATCCACCAGATCAATATTCATTCCACTGCCTTCTCCAATCCCATTTTTATACCTACGATGGGGTTCTGATGCGCCATACCAGAAACAGAAAGGTTGCTTTCTTTTCCTATCTTCGAGAAAAGACTTAAAATTCTCGAAATAATCCGTATTACGAATAAATTCAGGCACATCCGGATCTGTGATCCTATTGTATTCTTCACCTGCCGGATTTATTTGCCACCCTGAATCTTGCCAATTTCCTGGCCCCCAACCCTTTCCGGTATATCCAACAAAATATCCATTTTCATTTAGTATCGATGTATAAGTATTGAACTTTGATGGAAAATAACTCGCATGTGATCCGGCATCCTCCAGTTCCCAGATGTGCCTGCCCGTGAGCAGAGAGGCTCTCGATGGACTGCATCCCGGGGCTGCGGAGAAGGCATTGTTAAATAGTATCCCTTCCCTGGCAATTCGGTCAAAGCCTGGTGTTTCAACCACCCTGGAGCCATATGCCGAAGCATGAGGGAATGATTGATCATCGCTGATGGCCAGTAAAATATTGGGGAGTCTGGCTTTATTTTTTTTCTGAAATCCTGTAGCAATACTTGCTAATATAAGACAGGCTATGAGGCTGATCCATAAATAAAATCCCCTTCTCATGGTAAATCGATTTGGCAGGAAAATTAACAAACATATTACGTATTTCAATTTTTTTTCTAAGTTTTAAAGCAATTGGATAAGCTGTTATAATTATTTTTAATTCATAGCTATTACTTTTACGGCATGTTAAGGGCAACGAAAGGCGCTATTTCAGGAGGAGATGAATTAACAGTTGAGGCTGGTCATGAAATTCTTATGTCCGGAGGCAATGCCTTTGACGCAGCCATCAGTGCAACCTTGATGACCTTTGTAGCCAGTTCAACGATCACTTCCATGGGTGGAGGAGGATTTATGATGGCAAGTCATAATGGGGGAAAACCAGTGTTACTTGATTTTTTCACACACACCCCTTTTTATAAAATACCAAAAGATCAATCCGAATTTTATCCGGTCATTGTGGATTTTGGTGATAAAACACAGGAATTTCATGTCGGCATGGCCACGGCTGCTACTCCAGGGAACCTTGCCGGTTTATTTGAGATACACAAAAGATTTGGATCGGTCCCGTTTTCGGAACTTGTCCAACCGGCATGCGAAGCTGCAAAAAATGGTGTTCGGCTTCATAATCAAACCAAATATCAGGCTGATATATTAAAGCCAATCCTTTCAATTTCAGAAAATGGAAAGAAAATCTATACAAAAAACGGAAAGATCAAGCAATTAGGTGAAATATACATCCTGCCGCAATTTTCGGATTTCCTGGAATATGTCTCCAAAGCTGGCCCCGATGAGTTCTATAAGGGAGAAATAGCCCGGAAAATTGTCTCTGACAGCCGTGAAATAGGGGGAAATCTAACTTATAAGGATTTTAAAGAATACCACGTTATCGAACGAAAACCTCTGACCTTTCCGTACCGAGACTATTCCATAGTAACCAATGCACCACCCAATGCCGGTGGTCCGTTAATTGCCTTTACGTTTTCTTTATTGAACCAATATCCCCTGAAGAAAGACCAGTGGGGATCAGGATTTCATTTGAATCTACTTGCCGAAGCGATCGAATTTACAACCTTTGCGAGGAAAGATATTTTCGTTCAAAACCGATACCATCCTCAGGTTATGGAAATGTTGCTGGATAAAGAATACTTAAATAGTATAAATGCTGAAATTCAAAAAGGCATATATAAATCGGGGAATACAACCCATGTTAGTGTAGTTGATGAATATGATAATTTTGTTTCTATTACGACTTCTCACGGTGAAGGTTGTGGATATTACATTCCCGATACCGATATTATGCTGAATAATATGTTAGGAGAAGAAGACCTTTGCCCGGAAGGTTTTTTCAACTGGCCTGAAAACAGGAGAATTAGTTCGATGATGTCACCAACGCTTTTTCTCAAGGAAGATAGACCCATCGCTGCTCTTGGATCTGGAGGTTCAAACAGGATCAGGTCGGCTATTGTCCAGGCTATTTCAAATTATATTGATTTTGGCAAGTCAGCAGATGAAAGTGTTAACGCACCCAGGATACATTGGGAGAATAATCACCTCGATGTGGAACCCGGTTATGATCTTAACATAATCGATCGTCTTGAACTGCCCGGAAATGCTGAAAAGATCTACTGGACTGCTCAAAATATGTATTTTGGAGGCGTGCATGCAGTATTTAAAGATAAGAACGGGCATATTGAAGCTGCAGGTGACAGGAGGCGCGTAGGTGCAACCAGAAGTTTTCAATGATATAGATATGGCATTAAAATATAGATTTTGGCGTTTCATTGTTTTGATAATATGGCTTATTGGTCCCTGTTATGGAATAAATGCACAGAGTCTTGATGCACTCGAGAAAAAGCATGGATTTCAGGATATCATACTGGACACAGATATATCAGATAATCCACAACTGGTATATAAAAAGCAGGTTGCCCTGAAAAAATCAGAATATCCAATTCATGTATATATTAGAAATAAGGGCTCTTACCCGAATATAGGTGAAGTTCCTATTAAGGACATGGAAGTTAAAGTGTATCTCAAAAAGATTATTGAGATCAAAATAATTACTCCTAAGGAAACGGACATAATGAAGGCACTTAAAAAACTATATGGAGAACCATCTTTCTCCGTCAGGTCGAATGCTTGGGAATGGCAAACAGAAGGTGTACTGCTGTCGCTTATATCCGTAGGCAAGAAAAAGCTTGAGATCAAATACGCATCCCGCAAATTAAACCAGTATATTAAAGATAAAAAGGAAGAAGGCATAGAGGATCTGTCCACGGATTTTTAGTTACCGCTTTGAGTTCCTTTTCAGAAAACTTCCTTTACACAAAGATATAAATGCTCGTTTCAGGTCATTTACTGACCATTACCTGTGAAATATCCAAAACATGAATGCATAAGGAAGACCTGGATTCTAAAATAAAACCCAGGTCTGGGTTCTAATTCAGAACTCAGGCATAGGCTTTAATTAAGCGTAAAAGCATAGGCTATAATAAAGTGCAAAAGTATCTGCTCTAATTTATCATCCAGCAAAATAACTAACTCCAGGTTCGATCCCAGGATTGATCCTTATCCCATTCTGGTGTGGGTGCAAAATACTTCTCCCCTTCCCTCAGGTGCTCTTTGATCACTTCCTCATTGAGGTCAACGCCAAGGCCGGGTTTTTCAGGGACTTTTACATATCCTTCCTGAACCAGTGGCTTATCTCCTGTTACGAGATCTTCCCACCAGGGTGTATCCACATCATGGTGCTCGAGTGCCACAAAATTCTGTGTTGCGGCGGCGCTGTGGACATTTGCCATAAAGGATATAGGCGTACCGGCAAAATGAAGAGCCATCGCTATTCCATTTTCCTCGGCATAATCGCCGATTTTCTTAGTTTCCAGAATTCCACCCGCGGAGGCCAGGTCCGGATGAACCATATCTACGGCTTTTTTGTCAATCAGTTCCTTAAATCCTTTTAAAAGGTAAGTGTCCTCTCCTGTTAAGGTAGGGGTATTTATTGCTTCTGTAATTTGCCGCCACTTGTCGACATAGAACCAGGGAATCATATCTTCCAGCCAGGCCAGTTGATATCTTTCCAGGGCATTACCCAGGCGGATGGCTGTATTCGTATCAAAATGACCAAAATGATCCGCAGCAAGTGGAATTTCATACCCGACAATATCCCTTACTATAGAAACGTACTCAACTAATTTCTCCAATCCCAGATCCGTAATCTGAATCCTGGTGAACGGGTGTTTTGTGGTACCCAGGCTACCCGGTTCCTCGCTCCACTGTTTGCTGAAATCCCAGGCATCACCCCCAATTAAAGCCCCTTTTATATCACTAATGAGTCTTATACCAAAATCCATTTTCAGGAAAGTAAATCCATGTTCTATCCTGCTGTTCATTCTTTTTGCATATACAGCAGGATCCTTGGAGCCCGGTGTATCCGCATAGATCCTGATTTTGTCCCTGTATTTTCCACCCAGCAACTGGTATACAGGAACGTTATAGGCTTTCCCGGCTAAATCCCATAATGCCATCTCAACGCCTGAAACACCGCCACCCAACCGTCCATGTCCTCCGAATTGCTTAATCAATTTAAATAACTGCTCCACATTGCAGGGATTCTTTCCCAGTAGTCTGCTTTTAAGAAATAAAGCATATTTCGGGCTTCCGTTATCTCTTACCTCGCCGAGACCGTATATCCCCTGATTGGTATCTATCTTAATGATCGGGGCTTCTGAAGTATAAGCTATTCTTAGATCCGTGATCTTTAGATCAGTCGGTGATGAACTCCTGCTTACTCTCTGGGTAGTAAACTCCACCTCCTTGTGAATATCCCCATTGAACATAAGACCCAGTGCCAGGCCACCTAAACCCGCCTTTTGAATGAATTCCCGGCGATTACCTTTATTTTTTTCACCCTGGTTTTGTGTAGTATTTAAAAATGATTTTAAGAATTTATCCTTCATAATTGGAAAAGTTTAAGAATTTTTAGTTTTTTCAGGTATTAAAAATGATCGCCCTAATTTTTTAAAATTTAGACACTTTTAAAAGGGAATCCATTATTTTCATTGTTTTTATAGAATTTATAAACGTATATGGCAAAAAATAATATCATTTCCAGATTCTTAATGGCCTTTTCATTTATCTGTCTGGCAATTTTTCTGATCTTATATTTTACAGGCAAAGAATCACTCACAGGCCCTTTTCTTACAGGATTTTTCGTTACACTGGCCATAAGTTTCCAGGGATTTCCCAAATTAAGAAGTTTTTCATACACGATCTGGATCTTTGCCGCGGTAACGGCCTCTATGTATTATCCTGAATATTTTACGAATATTGGCAGCTTTGAAACAAAGAAACTTATAGTCCCACTTTTACAGATTATCATGTTTGGCATGGGTTCTCAAATGAGCATCAATGATTTTGCCGGTGTAATCAAAATGCCAAAAGGTGTAATAATCGGAATTGTTTCACAATACAGCATTATGCCATTGGTAGGATTTACAATAGCATACATGTTTAATTTTCCTACCGAAATTGCTGCAGGTGTACTTCTGATTGGCTGTGCTCCCAGTGGTCTGGCTTCCAATGTGATGTCTTATATTGCCCGCGCCAATCTGGCTCTTGCTGTTACCTTAGCCGCAATTGCTACTCTATTATCACCTCTTATGACGCCTCTTTTAATGAAAACACTTGCGGGTCAGTATATAGAAATCAAGTTTTGGTCCATGATGCTGGATATTATCAATATGATGATCCTCCCTATTATAGCAGGCTTTATTTTTAATCTTTTCTCAAAAGGAATAATATCGAATCGTGGTAAAATAATTCAGCTTCTATCCTATATGGCAATTATAGTACTAAAAAATTTCATATACCTGAAATCTGCTGAAGTAAGTCTTCAAGTGGCGGGCATGTCCTTCATGAAGGATATGATATGGTTCTTTGTCTTGCCTATTGTAGTCGCATCAGCGTTAAAGGCCATATTCAAGGATTTCGAAAAATGGATGGACAAGGTATTATCATTTGTATCCATGGCCGGTATTGCAGTTATTATAACCATAATTACTGCAGCAGGCAGGGATAGTCTGCTGGATGTTGGTTTATTACTGATACTGGCAACCCTAATTCACAATCTTGCAGGATATTCACTGGGTTACTTCTCTGCAAAACTATTTAAAATGTCTGAGAAAGATTGCCGAACGGTTGCCTTCGAGGTGGGTATGCAAAATGGAGGACTGGCCTCAGGCCTGGCTTTACAAATGGGTAAAATTGCGACTGTGGGCCTTGCTCCGGCGATATTCGGACCATTAATGAACATTACCGGATCTTCCCTGGCCACCTATTGGCGGGGTAAGCAGCCGAAAAATGAAGAAATAACAAAAAAATGATGCTTTAATAAGGCATCCAAAACATAATATAAACATTATTCACAATGAAAAATAAACACTTATTATCCGGATTTTTATGCATGCTGGTATCTTTTCCACTTTTTTCACAAATTGAAATGTCCAGGGAGTTATTAGATTTTTATACTTCTGAATGGACTGGCGAACGTACATCAGATGGACGGCCGAAGGTATCCGATGAATTGCTGAACCGTCTAAAGAATATCTCAATTGAAGAAGCATGGGGCGTAATGCGGGGCGAAGGCTATCACAACCAGTTCGAAGCAGGTTGGGTTATGTTACACGAGGATGAACCTTTTGTAGGAAGAGCGTTAACTGCACAATATATGCCTCAACGACCTGATATAAATGAAAGGATCCTTGAAAAGGGTCATGCTGAAGGAAGGATCGGGGCTTCCAACTCATGGCCAATAGATATGCTGCAGGAAGGAGATGTATATGTTGCCGACTGTTTCGGCAAGGTAATAGACGGCACCCTAATTGGTGATAATCTTGGAAATTCCATATATGCCAAGTCAAAGACCGGTGTAATTTTTGATGGTGGCTCCAGGGATCTCGAAGGGCTGCATGCAATTAAGGGGTTTAACGCCTTCGTCAGAGGCTGGGACCCATCCTTCCTCAGGGAAACTATGATGACCGGGATCAATGTTCCCGTCAGGATAGGAAGGGCTACTGTTTTTCCAGGAGATGTTGTACTTGCTAAGAAAGAAGGTGTAATATTCATCCCTCCTCATCTGCTTGAAAAGGTCGTTATTAATTCCGAATTTATTGGCCTGAGGGATAAGTTCGGACACCAGCGACTGAAGGAGGGCACCTATACACCGGGACAAATCGATGGAAGTTGGTCAGATGAGATCAAAGAGGATTTCATGAACTGGATCGATGAAAACCCGGAATATCTTCCTATGAGCAGAGAAGAGTTGGACGAATACCTTAAAAACAGGACCTGGTAGAATTGATTTATACGGGATCCCCGCTGAAATAATAATCTTCAGAAATAAAGGCTGACAAGAATTTATTGTTCATAGTTAAGCCGCTGTTTGCCTGAGGTAAGGTAGCTGTCCATAAAAATAACTAGAGGCTGACAGTTATTCTATGCCGGAGAGGAAAATAAAAAGAAAGGTATTAATTGAAATTGATTGGTTCAGTTCCTAATGTATATTCTCCGGGATTATGCTGCTTACTGTAAGAAATATCAATAAAAGAAGTCACAATACATTCATAAATCCAAACCTTCTACCCATAAGGTCCAAATATTGATCTTTGCAAAGACAATGCTTTTTCCACAAAAAATCCCTTTTTACAACCTAAAGTGTGGGTTTTTTTGATTTTTGTTAAAACCCGGTTATATTATAAAAGTTAAAATAATTTCAGTTGTTTACAGATTTTAAAAATATTGGATTAATTGTATTTTTTCTTTTTTTAGTAAATTGTTTACCTTCGATAACTTTTTATTTCCTCAGGAAGAAATATCTATGATAAAGCTTTATAAAAGATTAAATGCAGGTTGGAAGAGATTGCTATGGGTGCTTGGCATTTTATTCGCTTTTATTGTTCCTGGTGTAATCAATCCCAATATTTACCTGGACATCATAAATCAGAATTCTTACCTTGGAAGATGGAGAATTGAGGAAACTATTATTGTCGTTTATCTTACCCTTGCCGGCTGGTGGGCAGCTGTATTTTACATCCTTGTGATCATCAACGGGTTTAGAAAAAAGTAAACTCAATCCTAAGATCATTGAATTAAAGTATCTTTGTACCCAGGTTGGCCATACTTTCTAAAATATTAACTGGTTTTGTCAGAGTTTACCAGGTAGCTATTTCACCTTATCTGGGTAATCATTGCAGGCATACACCTACTTGCTCTCAATATACGATAGATGCTATAAATGAATGGGGGCCTCTAAAAGGTACTTGGATGGGCGCCAAACGATTATCTAGGTGCCATCCCTGGGGAACACATGGATATGATCCTGTCCCATTAAATCCCAAAAGAAAACATAAGGATTCCAAAAGGGACTGAATCAAACAAATATTATATTATTTTTACATGAAAATAAGGGTGTGATATAGATGGAATATCCGACAATACTTATAGAAAATGCTGTAAATGAAATTAGCAAATTGCCAGGAATTGGCAAGAAATCTGCTTTGCGGGTGGTATTGAAGCTTTTGAAAGAGAAACCTGAATTCACTGACTCCCTTGCGGAAGCTGTGCAAAAACTTAGAAATGAAACAAAATATTGCAGGATCTGTCATATGATCAATGATACAGAGGATTGTACATGTATTACACCAAGAAGGGATACATCCGTCATATGTGTCGTGGAAGACACGCCTGATATTATGGCCATACAGCATACTGCCCAATATAATGGACTCTTCCATGTGATCGGGGGCCTGATATCACCCATAGACGGTATCGGTCCTGATGACCTGAACATACAATCGCTGATTGACCGTATCCAAAATGCCGAATATAACGTTAAAGAAATTATTCTGGCACTTAGTACAAATATGGAGGGAGATACAACAGCCTTTTACCTGGCTAAGAAATTAAAACCTCTGAATGTTAAGATCTCAACGATTGCACGTGGGATTCCCATTGGAGGGGAATTGGAGTTCGCTGATGAAATAACACTTGGCAGAAGTATTGTAAAACGAATATCCTACGATCTTAATGGGGATTAAAATAAATGATTGATGTTGAAGGATAATTTACATGTTAACAAATTTCTCCCCATCCTGATATTTATTATAACGGGTTTCAATATTCCAGTTCTCTCACAAACTGTTTCTGATCAATCTCTGATGATCGAAATTGAAGAAGGTGTCAAGTTGATGGATGAAGGCAACTATATTGAAGCAGACCGCAAATTCAAAAGAGCACTTAGGAACCTGGAAGTATTACCTGCTGAGATAAGCTTCTATTTTGGCAAGAATTCATATTTCCTTGATCAATACAAGCAAAGTATTAACTGGCTGAATAAATATATTGAATTAAAGGGCACAAAGGGAAGATATTTTGAAGAATCTGTTGAGTATCTAAACCGGGCAGAAATGGCCTATAAGATGGAAACTGAACAAAACTCAGACATAGTAATTTCTGAACTCACCAAATCCAATGAATTTGACTGTAAGGGGCATACTCATTTTAAGTGTCCAATTTGCCTTGGTGAAGGTGTTCTGCTTAAACCGGGGAAAATGAATGATGTTTTATACCAGACCTGCCCATATTGTTCGGGTGGAGGATTTATAACCTGCGATCAATACAAATTGTATCTTAGAGGAGAATTGAAACCAAATAACTAAGTAAATATCAGGACAGCTGTTCTGTGTGATACTCGTTTTACAACCTTTGTGGTCATTTTAAATTGTTCAGTTCTGACCGTTCAAATACTTAATCTGCCACATTTACATTTTAAATTTTCTTTTTAAGGAATAATTTAGAATTTGTAACCTAAATAGCTATTAGGTAATCTAACCAATGAACAGGTAATTCAAAATTTAATCATACAAAAAAGGTCATGAAAAATACATACAGATTATTCTTATTAAATCTATTCGCTATATCCACGCTTATGCTGATCACATCCTGTTATTTCACAGGTAATCTTGGTCCGATGGCGGAAGAGGAAAGAAATGTTCCGGATTTTAATAGATTAAAAGTCTCTACGGGTATTGATGTTGAGCTTTCACAGGGCAGCAGGCATCGCGTTATAATAAAAGCCAATGAAGATATCTTAGACGATGTGGAGTCAGAAGTTGTCAATGGGACATTACAATTAAGGGTCGACAGGAATTGGTTCAGGGGTGGTGGTTCTGTAAATGCTGAAATTACTTTCGTGGAACTCAACTCAATAGATGTGAGCGCAGGCTCCGATGTTGAATCAGAAGGATTATTGACCTTTGAAGATCTTGAAATAGAGGCCTCTTCCGGAAGTGACCTGAAACTTCACCTGGAAGCCTATGACGTGCAACTGCGAACATCCAGTGGATCCGATGCGAATCTGAAAGGTGCTGCCAAAAACTTTGAAGCCAAGGCCAGCAGTGGTAGCGATATTTCTGCCTATGATTTTGAAGTCGAAAATGCTGTTTTGGAATGTTCAAGTGGATCTGATGTTAGAGCGAATGTGTCACGCACGATGAAGGTTAGAGCGTCCAGCGGAAGCGATATTCACTACCGTGGAGATCCGGAAATTATTGAAGTAAATACCTCAAGCGGAGCTGATCTAATTAAGGTGGATTAAGATTTTTTGGGGTACTATGAAAATTTTATTTATTGGAGGAACCGGAAATATTTCTATAGCTTGCACAAGGCTGGCACTTGAAAAAGGATATGAGGTTTATCATTTGAATCGGGGAAAAACTGAAAATCCTTTTGGCGATTCGGTTAAATCAATTCTCGCTGATGTCAATGACAGGCAAAGTATAACAAAGGCTATTCAAGACCTGAACTTTGATGTCGTAGCAAATTTCATTGCTTTTGTACCGGAGGACGTAAGAAGGGATTTTGAGATATTTCATAGCAGAATCGGTCAATATGTATTTATCAGTTCTGCCTCTGCCTACCAGAAACCACCTTCTCATCCTGTAATAACTGAATCTACCCCCCTTAAGAATCCATTCTGGCAATATTCCAGGGATAAAATATCCTGTGAAAATTCCCTGAACGATTTGTACAGGGATAAAGGATTTCCAGTTACCATCATACGGCCTTCCCTTACTTATGATACGGTAATTCCTGCCGCTATCGGTTCCTGGGATGACTTTACCCTGATTGACAGGATCAGAAAAGGGAAAAAGATCATAGTTCACGGGGATGGTACAAGTTTGTGGACTATTACCCATTCAGAAGATTTCGCAAAAGGTTTTATCGGTCTTCTGGGGCATCAACAGGCAATAGGACATAGTTTTCATATTACTAGTGATGAAATATTGACCTGGAATCAGATATATCAGGCCATAGGAATGGCGGCTGGAGATATACCTGAAATGGTCCATATTCCATCTGAGTTTATTGCCGGATTCGATGATTTTCACACTGGCAACCTATTAGGCGATAAAGCCCACAGTGTAATCTTTGACAATTCTAAAATCAAAGCCTTTGTTCCTGGCTTCCAGGCCCTGATACCATTTAAACAGGGTATTAAAAGAACTGTTTCCTGGTTCGAACGGAAACCCTCGAGAATGAGGATCGTAGAGGGAACCAACGATTTTATGGACCAGGTGATCGAATCTTATCTAAAGATCAGATAGTTTTAATTTCTGATTTCCTTTTATTGCTTAATAATTTCAGCTGACAGATAAGGTCATCTCAGCTAATAGGGTCAGAGTTGTACGGCAATCTTTATCAGATATTCATGGAAGATCGCATATTGTGTTTTATAGTTTAACTGATATTTTACACGGTGGCGGAAGAAAATTTTGCATTCAATGAGCAAATCTGTATCAAAAAGCATGATTCTAAGCATATAAATATCACTCTATTTCATGGCATTTATATAAACAGAATTTTCAAGCTTTGGATAAATTCTTTATTATTCACAGAAACATTATTTAACTTAGATATGTAATTTTCAAACACAGCATTTTGAAATGAAAAGGAACATTTTTTTTATCGTATTAGCATTCACTCTTATTGTTATTATTTTTCTATCGATCAGGTTCAGCAGCGATACTACCGAAGACCTGGAAATATTAACTAAAACAAAACTTGGCACTTTTAAGGTTGAGATCACTTCAGCAGGCGAACTGGATGCCAAAAATTCAGTTAATATTGAAGGTCCTCTTGGACTTCGGAGGGCTAGAATCTGGGAGGTTAAAATAGAGGATATGGTTGATGAAGGCACTGTCGTAAACAAGGGTGATTATGTAGCCAGGCTGGATGCGGCTGAGCTCTCGGATAGAATTCAGAATGAAGAGAATGACCTGGTTCAGAGTACCTCACAGTACACACAGACAAAATTGGATACAGCGCTCGAATTAAGGCAGGAAAGAGATAATATGATAAATCTCAAGTATGACATCGAACAGAAACGGATCGCCCTGGAGCAATCCAAATTTGAACCGCCGGCTACAATTAAACAGGCGGAATATGAATTGGAAAAGGCGGCCAGGGCTTATGAACAAGCTGTTGAAAACTATCAATTGAAGGTAGAAAAAGCCATTGCTCAGGTCACAGAAGCTTACTCTGAAATGCTTGAAGATAAACGTTGGTTTAACTTTTTGCAAAGCTTACAGGACAAATTCAATATTTCTGCGCCGGAAGACGGAATGGTAATCTATAAAAGAAACTGGCGTGGTGAAAAACAAGGTGTTGGTGCCACAGTACGTGCCTGGGATCCGGTAGTGGCCACTTTGCCGGATTTAACAAAGATGATTTCAAGAACATATATTAATGAAGTAGATATCAATTATGTCAATGAGGACCAGGAAGTTGAGGTTGGGCTAGATGCTTTTCCTGATAAGAAATTAACCGGAACAGTGGTTGAGGTAGCTAATATAGGAGAACAGAGACCCAATACAGATGCAAAAGTATTTCAGATCCTTATAGAAATTCATGAATCTGATACTACGCTGCGTCCGGGAATGACCACATCAAACAGCATTCTGGCGGAAGAGATCGTAGATGTATTATTTATACCTGTTGAATGCATTCACAGCCAGGGCGATTCTATCACATATGTATACCGTAAATCCGGATTGAGTTACACTAAGCAACAAATCAAAACCGGGATCACAAATTCGGATGAAACAATTATATTGGAGGGATTGACAGAAGGCGATGTTTTGTATTTATCAGATCCACCAGGGGCTGAAGGGAAAAACATAGAGCTATTATCTGCCAACTAAGTTTTTACCGATGATTCAAAGAATTGCTACCAATTTCACAATATCTCTTGAGGCCGTTCTGGCTAATAAACTTCGTACATTTCTTACCGCCCTCGGAATAATATTCGGTGTTTCGGCAGTTATTGCCATGGTTGCTATAGGTTCAGGTGCACAGCAGGAGATTATGGACCAGATCAAGCTTGTCGGGGTAAATAATATAGTAATCAAACCAATAATTGAACAGAAGGAAGGCCAAATTGATGAAAATTCATCTGCAGAATCCGGCAAAAAAAATCTGTCCACCGGCTTGACCATATATGATGCAGCAAGTATCGAGAATATTATACCTGGGATATCACGAATTTCCCCTGAAATAATAATTGACACCTATGTAACCAGGAACGCATTCAGAAGATCTGCCAAGCTAGTAGGAGTAGACAATAAATATTTTGAAGTTTCAGGTTTTGACCTAGCGCAGGGTAAGTTCTTTAACGAAGAGCATCTAAAATTTGGACGGGCGGTTTGCATCATCGGAAATAGTATAAAATCCCGTTTTTTCAGTGAAGAAGATCCTATTGGCAAAAAAATAAAAGTAGGAGATCAATGGCTGAAGGTAATCGGCGTTCTTTCAGAAAGATTTATTTCTAAAAAATTTATTTCAAATTTAGGTATCAGGGATTATAATATGGATGTATATACTACCATTAATACTGTACTGACAAGATATGAAAACAGAAATTTGATCACTGATGCTAAAATTAAATTGTTCAACAGAACTTCACCGGAAGAAAGGGAGGAATTCCCAAATTATCATCAGTTGGACAGGTTGACCATACAGGTCAGTGAAACGGAAAAACTGAATGGGATTGCTCAGGTCCTGTCTAAAATGCTCAAAAGGAAACATAACGATATAGTGGACTATGAGATTTCTATTCCAGAAATGCTATTGAAACAACAACAAAGGACTAAGAGTGTATTTAATTTTGTTCTGGGTGCCATAGCGGCAATTTCCCTGCTTGTTGGAGGTATCGGAATAATGAACATCATGCTGGCTTCGGTGTTGGAAAGAATAAAGGAAATCGGGATCCGAAAAGCTGTAGGGGCAAAGAAAAATGATATCGCTTTTCAATTTATAATGGAAGCAATATTAATTAGCTTCTCCGGGGGCATTATAGGTGTCATAATGGGAATACTCATTGCATATATTATCTCGAACCTGGCTGAAATTCCTACCATTATCAGTGCTTTCAGCATATTATTATCCTTTGGTGTGGCTGTTAGCATAGGTATTATTTTCGGATATGCCCCGGCAAGAAAAGCTGCTGCTCAAGACCCAATTTTTTCTTTGAGATATGAATAAAGAATTCGACCGGGAGAAAATGATAAATCCGAAATATAAAAAACTCAAGTATAATACTATGAAAAACCACATCGTATGGATAATCTTACTTGGCTTCTGCCTTATTGGTTGTGCTTCAATAGCTTCAAATAATCCGACAGCGAGGGAGGTAATTGAAACAATAAAATCGAATTTGACCTGCCAATGGTCGAAAAATACTGTGGATACTTTTAAAGCCGGTGATCCGGACAGCGAAGTGACGGGTATTGCCACCACCTTTATTGTTACAATGGATGTATTGCAGCGGGCATTGGACTTAGAATGTAACCTTATCATAACACATGAACCAACATTTTACAATCATCTTGACGAAGTTGATCACCTGAAAAATGATCCTGTTTATGAGGAGAAATTAAAGTTTATAGAAGAGAACGGCCTTATTGTATTCCGTTTTCATGACCATTGGCATAGAACCCAACCAGATGGGATATTTAAAGGCATGATCAACAAACTTGGATGGCAGGACTACCAGGTTGAACCGGATATTCTTGTTTTTAAATTTCCTGAATCCACTATTGGAGAATTTGCTGCCAGCCTTAAAGAAAAATTTAATAATTCTCCGGTAAGAGTTATCGGGGATACTGAAATGAAATTTACGGAAGTAGGACTTTCACCTGGGGCACCAGGATATATGAATCATGTGCGGATGCTCGAACGGGATGATGTAGAGGTACTGGTTGCAGGGGAAGTCCCGGAATGGGAAAGCATCACTTATGTTAGGGATGCAGGTGGGCTTAACATGAAAAAGGCTATGATTCTTCTCGGACATGTAAATTCCGAAGAGGCGGGTATGGAATACCTGGCCACCTGGCTAAATGATATCACTGAGGATATCCCAATACACTTTGTTCCGGCAGGAGATCCTTTCTGGACCCCCTAAATGGAGTGCTTAATTTTTAATTGGATAGAATCTAAGTATTCATCGGTCTTATGTTATTGGAAGTGAAAATTTAATAAAAGAAATCCCGGATAACATCAATTGTAATCGACAGGAATTGGGAATAATGTAAATTACATACTTATATATCATGGAGTTAATTAGAATACTTAAATCATCTTCCCCTACCCTTTTATTGCTTATTCTTTCTATTTCCTGTTCCAAAAATAGAACCGCAACATCTTCATTGGTCCCGGAAATTGATGGAGAATGGTGGCAGGTAGCCGGGAACCCTGACCTTGGTGAACTTTCATCTCCGGAACAACAACCCGTAGATTTCGGTCTATGGCAAGCTGCTGATGGAACCTGGCAACTGTGGTCCTGTATACGTAAAACCAAAGAATCAGGGGCTACGAGACTGTTCCACAGATGGGAAGGAAATTCCATTAACGACAGGGACTGGATCCCGATGGGAATCGCCATGAGGGCAGATACAACGCTGGGAGAAACAGCTGGTGGACTCCAGGCGCCCTATGTGATAAAGGAGCAAGGTAAATATTATATGTTCTACGGCGACTGGAATAACATTTGCCTGGCGATAAGTGATGATGGCAAAACTTTCGAACGGGTTCTCCGAAACAAGACCCCCAGGCTTTTCGGAGATTTAGAAGAAACAAACACAAGAGATCCAATGGTCATCAAAATAAGTGGTCTGTGGTATTGCTATTATACAGCACATCCGAACAATGATGGTGCAATATATGTCCGAACCTCACCCGATTATTATTCGTGGGGTGACGCTGAAATGGTTAGTTATGGAGGAAGCCCCGGCAAGGGGGAATTATGGTACGCAGAATGTCCGCATGTGGTCCAACCTGCTAAAGGCCCATATTTTCTTTTCAGGACGTTTTCTTATGGTAATTATAAATCCGGTAAATTGATCAGCCCACCAAAAACCAATATTTACAGATCAGGAAATCCAAAAGATTTTGGTATCGATAACGATAATTATCTGGTTAAGGATCTCCCTGTTGCTGCACCGGAGATTGTTAAACTCGGTGATCAATGGTATATCGCAGCCTTGAAAGATGATTTAAAGGGGATCCGGATTGCCAGATTAAAGTGGATAAAGTCCACTGACTAAAGTGAATTTTCATTTATTTTTATAAAAAAACAGCATGTTAAGAATTCTGAAATGGGTTGGTGTTTTTCTTATATTACTGATATTGGCACTCTCATTGTTTGTCTTTTTTAACTTAAAAGACAGAAATCCTGATTATAAAGTTGATATAAAAATAAAACCGGAATCTGAAAGTAAGATCAGGGCTGGCTTCTCAGCCATGAAAATCACTCCGGATGTTCCAGATCGCTGGAAAGACAGTAACCAGGACGCAAAATATGATCCAGATGATGGCGATACCTTTACTGATGGGAATGGGAATGGTGTATTTGACGCAGTTTGGATGGCAGGATTTGATAATAAAAGGGCTGCAAATGGAGTTCATGATGATCTCTGGGCACGAACAATGGTTATTGAAGGTAATAATAACCGGATCTCATTAACCGTAATTGATGCAATAGGGCTGTTTCATGATGAATTAATTGATATCCGAAACAATTTAGATCCAGGTACCGGGATCAGTTATACTATCGTATCTTCTACTCATACACATGAAGCACCTGATATTATGGGATTGTGGGGGCCTGGATTTCTCAAAAGTGGTGTAGATAAAACTTATCTGGAATTTGTAAAAAGCCAGATTATGAAGTCAATTGAAATGGCATGTGATAATTTAAAGGCAGCACGGTTAAAATTCGCCGTAGATCATGAAATTTTAAAAGATCTGGTTACGGATACCCGAAGTCCTCTGGTATTTGATCTTCCGCTGACCGTTATGCAAGTATTGAATTCAGATTCTGACGAAACAATAGGAACGCTGATCGGATGGGCAAATCATCCTGAGACCTTGTGGAGCGAAAACCTGTTGATCACTTCTGATTTTCCCCATTATGTACGGGAAGCTGTGGAGAATGGAGTATACGCAAATGATAGTTTGATAATCGAGGGACTTGGAGGTACAGCAATCTTTATAAATGGAGCTATAGGTGGGCTAATGACAACATTACCTGATTTTCCGGTAAAAGACCCCTGGTCAGACCGGGTATATTTGAAACCTGATTTTGATAAAGCAGAATCACAGGGAAATCAAATAGCTTTTCACGCCTTAAAGGCATTGATCAACTCGACTGATACATTAACCAGCGTAGGCATGGGGCTCTCTGCCAGGACTTTTGATCTTCCCCTTGAGAACCCATTATTTAAACTGGGCGCAGCACTCGGGATCCTGAATAGAGGTTATAGTAAATGGAACCATATGCGGACAGAAATTGCCTATCTCGGTATTGGACCAGCCAGCTTCTTAACATATCCCGGAGAAGTATATCCTGAGCTTATAAACGGAGGCATTGAATCCCCGGAAGGTCAGGATTTCAAGATCGGCCCACTTGAAAACCCTGTCTCGAGAGATTTAATGAAAGGAAAATACAAATTCATTATAGGTCTCGGAAACGACGAGTTGGGATATATAATTCCAAAAAGCGAATGGGATGAGAATCCTCCCCATACCTACGGTCAAAAAGAGGCTCCATATGGCGAAATCAATTCACTCGGCCCCGAAACCTCACCTATTATTCATCGGGAAATTCAACAAATGATTCTGGATTATTATAACTAATGCCCCACATCTAATAGAAGAAAAATAGTTATATTTGATCAACATTTTTTAACATACATATACTTTTTCAGAATGACTTCAAAGGAAAGAACCCTTAAAGCCCTAGCACATAAAACCCCGGATAGAACGCCAGTTGACTTCGGTGCAACTGCTGTTACAGGCATACATGTTTTAGCCATTGAAAGATTAAGAGAACATTTTGGTTTTGAAAAAAGTCCTGTAAGAGTTATTGAGCCTTATCAGATGCTTGGTGAAATCGATCCTGAGCTGATGGAAGCTCTTCAGATTGATGTTATCGGACTAAGCCCAAAAAATAATATGTTCGGCATCAACAATAGTGGTGAGCTGAAAGAGTTCAAGACATTCTGGGGTCAGACCGTATTGCTACCTAAGGAATTTAATACTTCCTTTGATGATGATGGGAACCTGCTGATTCATCCGGAAGGTGACCTGGAAGCCCCGGCCAGTGCTAAGATGCCCAAAGCCAGTTATTTTTTTGATGCTGTAATTCGCCAGGAACCAATTGATGAATCTAAACTGGATCCTGCTGATAATTTGGAAGAATTTAATCCAATATCTGATGACGACCTGGAGTATTGGCGGAAGGAGATTAAAAAAGTTAAAGATACAGATAAGGCTGTAATCGCCAATTTTGGTGGAACTGCCTTTGGTGACATCGCATTAGTGCCTGGATTGAATCTTAAAAATCCGAAAGGTATCAGGGATATTGCCGAATGGTATATGTCCGTCATTATGCGTCCTGATTACATACATGAGATATTCAGTAAACAGAGTGATATAGCATTAGCCAACCTTGAAAAGATCCATGAGGTTGTCCAGGATAAAGTTGATATAGCCTTTTTATGCGGGACAGATTTTGGGACCCAGGATTCTCAGTTTTGTGGAATTGACACACTCGAGGAAATGTATCTCCCCTATTATAAAAAGATCAATGACTGGATACATGAAAATACGAACTGGAAAACATTCAAACATTCATGCGGTGCTGTAGAACCATTTATCAACAGTTTTATTGAAGCTGGTTTTGATATTTTAAATCCGGTACAGATCAATGCCACGGGTATGGATCCACAACATCTCAAAGACACCTATGGTGACAGCATCACCTTCTGGGGTGGCGGAGTTGATACGCAAAAAGTATTAGCATTTGGAACAGAAAAGGAAGTTATAAATCAGGTAAAAGAGAATTTAAGGATATTTGGCAAAAATGGAGGATATGTTTTTAATACTGTTCACAATATCCAGGCGAATGTACCGGCAAGTAACATTATTGCCATGATCGAAACCATCAAAAAGGTGGATGGCTAGAAGAATTATTTCTAATGGTAACATTCCAGGATACCTGAATGGATTATTTTATAATTGCGCTTTTGAAATACAATGATTCAAAGGAATTGGACAGAGGCTGATGAAATTAAAGAGGTGGAAAGAAACTGATCATGACTAAAAAACAAAAGTTTGACAGACTTCTGAATGGTATGGATCTCGAAACAGCGAAACTGTTCCGGCCGATCTTAATGCATTTCGCTGCCAGATTCAGCCAGAAAACCTATCGTGAATTTGCTTCTGATTACCGTGTACTCGTCGAGTGCAATATTAAGGCCATGGAATATTTTGATACCGATCTCGTTGGCCTCATTTCAGATCCTTATCGCGAAACTTCAGCCTTCGGCGCCAAAGTATCATTCCCGGATGAAGCTGTTCCAAAATGTGAGGAAATTATTGTAAAGAGTCTTGAGGATGCCAAAGCGTTAAAGAATCCGGACCTTTATAAAGAAGAACGAACCCGGGATAGAATCGAAGGAGCTAAATATTTTGCAAAAAGGTTAAAAGGGGATATACCCGTAATAGGCTGGATAGAAGGCCCCCTGGCTGAAGCATGTGACCTGGCAGGTGTTGGTGAAATGCTGATGCAAATGATGATAGATCCCGACTTTGCAAATATATTAATGGATAAATGTGTGGTAACAGCCAAGGAATTTGCGCGATTACAGATCCTTGAGGGATGTGATATCATTGGCATGGGGGACGCTATATGCTCTCAAATTGATATCGGCACTTATGATGCTTTCGTGAAGGAAAGACAGAAAGAAATCATTGATTATGTTCATGAATGTGGAGGTAAAGTAAAGTTGCATATATGTGGGGACATAAGTCATTTACTAGCTTCAATAAAAGATCTGGGCATGGATATACTGGATCTAGACTGGCAGGTGGATATGGACATTGCGCATGATGTCATCGGACCTGATGTGATACGCTGTGGAAATATCGACCCGGTATTGATCCAGAATAGCTCATCAGAGCAGTTGGAAATCATGACCGGTGAAACTATTAAGAAAGAAATGGGTAGAAAACATATTATTTCAGGAGGTTGTGAGATTACAGTTAATACTCCAATAGAAAACCTGATGGCAATAAGAAAATCATCAAATTAACATTAATTATAATTCATAGATTATGAGTGAAATTTTAGAAAAAATCGCTTACTGTGTAGAATTTGGAAAGATAAACCAGCAGTCACCCTATCCGCCCGATATGAAAGGGCAATTGGGTGCAGACGAACTGACAAAAGAAGCACTCGATACAGGACTGGCTCCTGAAGATATTCTGAAGAAAGGATTGGTTATTGGTATGGAACGTATTGGCATAAAATTCCGGGAGAACAAGGTCTTTGTCCCTCAGGTATTAATGTCAGCAAAGGCCATGAGCACAGCTATTGAGCATCTTAAACCATTCTTCCAATCTGGTGATGTTAAACGAAGTGGCATATTTATAATTGGTACAGTTGCAGGGGATCTTCATGATATTGGAAAGAACCTGGTATCCATGATGGTAGAAGGAAATGGATGGGAAGTTGTCGACCTGGGTACGGATGTAAGTGCGGATAAATTTGTCAATGCGATAAAAGATAACCCCGGAAGTCATGTTGGCTTATCTGCCTTGCTAACTACTACCATGATAAATATGGAGCACATCCTGAAAGAAGTAAAAGCTGCATCCCCTGAAACACGCGTATTAATTGGAGGCGCGCCTGTAAGCGAGGATTTTAAAAACAAGATTGGTGCGGATTTTTATTCCCCGGATCCACAGGGTGCTGTTGAATACCTTAACTCACTGGTAGCATGATATGACGAAAAAAGAGTCTTTTATCAAAGCGATCACTTTCAGGAAATGCTTTCCGGTACCCTATGTAATCCGCTTTACAATTGAGGCAGAAGAACGGTACCAAAGTTTTTTGGGAGGGACTTTCGATGAGATATTAGACACTGGTTCATATGCGGTTTTCTCTCAAACCAATAGTGGCTGGTTAGAAGTCAGACCAGGTTATTTTAAAGATTATTTTGGAATAACCTGGAACAAAACGAAAGACAGAACACTTGGAATAGTTGACAGATACCCAATTGATAAACCGAGTCTTAAAGGATTTCAATTCCCTTCAGCAGATGATCTGCCGGTATTTAAATATATAGAGCGAAATAATTCCTGTTTTCCTGACCACTTTCATTTTTTATCTATAGGATTTACTTTGTTTGAGCGCGCATGGTCAATTGTGGGCATGGAAAACCTCATGCAATGGATGTTGCTGGAACCGGAATTTGTTCATGACCTGCTGGATAATATTGTCGAATACAATATAAAACTTATTCAGGAATCGGCTAAGATCGGGGGGCTCGATGGTGTAAGATTTGGAGATGATTGGGCCGGCCAAAACGGGTTATTAATTGGAGGGGATCTCTGGAGGGAATTTATAAAACCCAGATTGATGCGGATGTGCGATGCTGCGAAAGCAGAAAATCTGTATATTGGACAACATTGTTGCGGAAAGGTTGAATCGCTGATCCCGGATATGATAGAGGTCGGGATCGATGTATTTGACCCTTTTCAACCTGAGGTCATGGATATTTATGATGTTTTTAAAAGTTTTAATGGAAAGATATCTTTCATGGGTGGATTGAGCATCCAAAAAACACTTCCTTATGGCTCGATTAAAGAGGTAAGTGATGCAAGTTATAAATTGCTGGATGAGCTTGGCTCACAGGGTGGTTACATTTTCTCCCCATCGCATGCATTAACAGGTGATATTCCACCTGAAAACATCAGAGAAATGATTAATATAGTCAGGCATCAATCGAAAAACTTTTAATAAAATGGATCTGTTAATTATCGGGGTCTGATTTTTTTATAGAAATAGCGGATCTTCAAAAAGAAAATTATTCGACAATGGGTAAAGAATATATATTTAAGGCTTTTAAACGAGAAGAAACAGAAAGAACGCCATGGGTACCTTTTGTAGGATGTCACGGAGGGAAACTAATTGGTGTGAATGCCGAAGGTTACCTGAAATCTTCAACGCACATGGTCAATGGCCTCAGTGCCGCCATAGAAAGGTACAAACCAGACGGCATCCCAGTTGTATTTGATCTTCAGATAGAGGCAGAAGCCCTTGGATGTGAATTAAAATGGAGTGAAAGTGCCCCTCCGGCTGTTATATCTCATCCTATGATAAATGGAATTTCCCTTCAGCAATTATCCATACCTAAAAAAGAAGATGGCAGGATCCCTGAAGTAATTAAAACCACAAAAATTTTAAAGGAAAAATATCCGGATTTGGCCTTATATGGATTAATCACAGGTCCTTTTACATTGGGATTACACCTTCTGGGCACTGAGATCTTTGTTGGGATGATGGAAGATCCAGAAATGGTTCATGAGTTAATGCAATTTACCTCTCAGGTGAGTGATGCTTTAGCCGGATATTATATAGAGGCCGGTTGTGATGTTATTGCCGTTGTTGATCCCATGACCAGTCAGATAGATCCTGTTTCCTTTGAAACCTATGTAACACCATATGTAAGTAAGACTTTTCAATTTATAAAGTCCAAAAAAGCCTACAGTTCCTTTTTTGTTTGTGGTCATGCTCAGCAAAATATTGAGGAGATGTGCAAATGTAAACCGGATAATATATCTATTGATGAAAATATACCCCTGGATTATGTGAGGGAAATGTCATTAAAGTATAATTTAAGTTTTGGGGGTAATTTAAAATTAACGCTTGTTCTATTGCTCGGTTCAAAAGAGGATGCTCAGAAGGAAGCTGTTGAGTGTCTTGATATTGGTGGGAAGGAAGGATTCATTTTGTCGCCCGGATGCGACCTTCCGATGGATACACCACCTGAAAACCTGGAGGCGATTGTAGAGGTAGTTTATGATAATTATACCAGGGATGTTGTCCGGACGATGGATATTGAGGGTACAAGTCTGGATCTTTTAAATATGAAGGATTATGGTCAGACCGATAAGGTCATTGTAGACATAATAACCCTGGATTCTGAGTCATGTGCCCCATGTCAGTATATGGTTGAAGCCGTAAAGAAAATTGCTCCTCATTTTGAAGGAATCGTCGAATGGCGGGAACATCCCATTAAAAAAATGGAGAGCATTTCTTTTATGTCATCACTCATGGTCAAGAATATTCCTACAATATGTATTGATGGAAAGATCTCCTTCGTTTCTAAGATCCCACCGAAGAATGAATTGATTGCTGCAATACAGAAACGGATCAACGAGAAATTAAAATTGAAAATTAAGTCAAAGAAGGGAGAGATCCTGATCCTGGGTACATCCAAAAATGAATGTATACAGGCAGAAAAAAATGTTATGGCTGCAATCAATGAAACTGGAGTAGATCTTGAGATTACCACAAGTACTGATGAAAAGATACTGGCATCATATGGCATAATAAATACACCAGCGATCATTGTCGCTGAATACAAGCTAAAAGCTCAGGGTGAGGTCCCGGATGTCAGAATTATTAAGGAATGGATTAAAGATATTTAAATGGGAAAAATTAAAGAAGCATTACAAAAAGGTAAAATACTGGTCTCTGATGGGGCTTGGGGAACCTTTCTGCAGGCCAAGGGACTTAAGGCAGGGGAATGTCCCGAACTTTGGAACTTGGAACATCCTGAAGAGGTTTTCAATATTGCGAGGAGTTATATTGATGCCGGATCTAATATGGTTGAAACCAACAGCTTTGGCGGCAGCAGTATTAAACTAGCTCACTATGGCCTGGAGGATAAAGCTTATGAACTGAATAAGGCAGCGGCATCAATATCGAGAAAGGCAGCCGGATCTGATCATTATGTGTTGGGTTCCATCGGACCTACGGGAAAAATACTTATGATGGGAGAAATCACTGAGGAAGCGCTTTTTGAATCTTTCTCAGAGCAGGCCAGAGGATTAGAGGATGGAAAGGCCGATGCGATTATTATTGAAACAATGTCTGACATTGCAGAAGCCAGAACAGCCATCAAAGCTGCAAGATCATCTACAGACCTGGAAGTAATATGTACGATGACCTTTGAAAAAACAAAAACCGGTGAATTCAGAACAATGATGGGATTTTCTCCCTCAGACATGGTCCAGCAACTAAAAACAGAAAAAATTGACATTATAGGAGCCAATTGTGGAAATGGTTTTGAGGATATGATCGGCATTGTCAGAGAAATTCGTAAAGCAGATCCAGATATTCCTATTCTGGTCCATGCAAATGCCGGTATTCCAGTTTATAAAGACGGACAAACTGTGTTTCCTGAAACCCCGGAACAAATGAGTTCCTATGTTCACAATATTATAGATGCCGGGGCCAATATTATTGGCGGATGTTGCGGAACAACTCCTGCTCATATCTCTAAACTGAAGGAAATGATAAAGAAATAAAGATGATCTAATGGCAGCTGTACCATTTTATCTGGTAACCGGATTTCTAGGGTCGGGTAAAACCACTTTTCTGAAGCATATTATTGAGCAAAATAATGATCGATTTAAAATCTGTATAATTCAGAATGAATTTGCACCCGCCAATATCGATAGTGTGGAACTCAGGAACCTGGAAAAGCCATTTAAAATACTTGAAATCAATAATGGATCTGTATTTTGTGTTTGTTTGCTGGGAGATTTCATAGTATCTCTGAAAAGTTTTGTGGAACAGGAAAATCCTGACCTCGTTATACTCGAATCATCCGGCCTCTCAGATCCCATCGCAATTTCAGAAATACTCCAATCCGAAAAACTAAAGAAGCTTGTTCACCTTTCAACCTGCTGGTGTATAATTGATACCCTGTACTATCATAAGATGATTTCTGTCCTGACAAGGATAAAACACCAGATCGCAATTGCTGATATTATCGTTTTAAATAAATCCGATCTGGTGGAATCATCACAATTAGAATCCGTAAAGCACAGTGTTCAGGAAATAAACCCACTTGCAGAAGTCATAGAATCTGAGTACTGCAAAGTTGATGCCGACCATATTTTCAGTAATTTTGAAACTGATAAAAACTTAAAAAATAAAAAATCAACTGGTTTAAAAGGTGCTGGCCCTCCTACCCTGAATGCCAGGGTTTTTAAAACCAGCAGAACGATCAATTTGGTCAAATTAAAGCAATTGATCAATCGATATATTGATCAGACTATACGCATCAAGGGTTTTGTTCTTCTGGATGATCACAGTATTGTGTCGGTACAAACTGTATTTGAAAAGATTGATATTAAACGGATAGATAATAAAACAAGCAATACGGCTTTGATTTTAATGGGAGAAGATTTTAATTTATCAGAATTTAGCAGGGATTTCAGACAATTGACCAAATAACATGGATCTAAAAACATATACATTTGAATATCAATCATTGGGGCTGGAGGTATCAACTATTGAAAAGTTTATGGGCTACGATGGACCGGCACCGGACCCTATACCTGCTATGATAGAGGATGTCCTGACTAATGTCGAACCTTACTGCGATATACAGGGAGGATACAGGATATTCGACGCTTTCTCCAGGGATAAAAGACAACACCTGGTAACCCTCGATAATGTCACCTTCAGTGTTAAGCCAATTATTTCAAATCTAATCCGGAAAGCTGAAAAGGCCGCATTATTTGTATGCACGGCCGGTGAGGGTGTGGGCAGGTGGTCAAAAGATCTTATGTCGGAGGGTGATCTGATGAAGGGATATGTCGTGGATGTAGTTGGTTCTGAAATTGTAGAAAAGGCCATGGATAAAATTCAGGATATTCTTGAAGCAGAAATGAAAAAAATTGGAATGGGGATCACCGACCGTTATAGTCCCGGATATTGTGAATGGCATGTAAGCGAACAACAGAAGCTCTTCTCCCTTTTTCCTGAAAATTATTGTAATATTCGATTATCTGAAACCTCCTTGATGAATCCTATCAAATCCGTTAGTGGAATAATCGGTATTGGGGAAAAAGCTGAGAAGAAAGGATATACATGCGATTTCTGTCATGTAAAGGATTGTATCTACAGAAAGAAAAGGGAACAAATAAGCTGCTGAATATTGTATGTGCAAAAGAACAAATAAGAGGCTGCTTTTAAAACAGCCTCTTTTAAACAGAAGGGATTGAATGATCTTAATTTACTGACTGCATACTTCATTCGTAGTGCCCGGCGAACCAAGATCTCCAGTATCAAAAACGACAGTGCTTGTGCACCAGTTTTCCCCCAACTGTGCGAGATCCACATCAAAAGCATTCAGGTCAAGATTTAATGAAGCCCCTGTACCAACAGGGAATCCTGGAATACCATAATTGACAATGGAAATGCTTTGCCCGTCAATGCCATCTGTTCCATAATTGGCCAATTCGATCTCATCCTCCGTATTTGTCAGGGTCAGATCACTACCGTAAACATAGCCAATGCCTGTGCTGGCATTAAGAGAACGACCTAAGGCCAAATATTGCTGAGGTTCCAGAAGTATATGCTCATTGACAATATGCTGTACAACTGATCCTTGCTTGACAACCAGTTCAAATATATCAATTGATTGATTAGAAGCATTATAGATTTCAAACCACTCCCCTTCGGTATCAGATAATGCGGAAGGATTATACATGATCTCGGTAATCAACAAATCTCCATAGGCAATAGCCCCATCATTAATGGTAGTACCCTGATCATTAACATCAATAATCTCAACCAGGAAAGATTCATCTATAAGCAGGTTTATCGACATTGATCCCTGATCGAGCGAACTGTCAATATGAATTTCATAATGTGTACCTGCTTCCGGTAAAGGGATCTCTCCTGAAATTATTTTTGAATCAATTGAGCCATCACCCAAAAGAAAACTCAGGTGAGATTCAATAGTAATCGGGATAAGATCAAAATATCCCATTCTGGTCTCATCGCTGGCAAAGGTGACAGAACCATGACCATTAGACACCACAGTATAAAAATCGGTGAACTGGTCTATTACATTTTGCGAATAGTTAACCGATACCATGCAGTTGGCCAGGGAGGCTGAGACAGGCACCGATTTCAGTTCATTCGGGGCTATACTGAAAACCTCGGATCTTCCGTAATACTTTGGATTATCAAAAGCCGGGTTAACATCATTGGGAGATTCCACTTCAATATAATAATCTCCGGGGTTGACCGGTATATCGGATGGAATATCCACAGCTCGATTATAAGACAAATAAATTTCATCATTTGCCTTTTTAATTACTACAAGAAAGTCATCCGTATTGACTGCTTGTAATCTGGCATTGGACTTGAAAATCTTCATTTCCAGTCCAATTTCAATGTTTAGGAAACCCTGGTTCTTATCAGGATTTAATTTTTCAAGGGGATTCTCACAGGCATTCATGCAGGCAAGAATCAGGATGGATAAGGCGTAACTTACCCATGTGGGTTTTTGTAATTTTAACATAGCTAGTTGTTTAAGTTGAATATATAATAATAAGAAAAATATGATTAGATTGCAATCAATTTTCAGCTTTTGAAGAGATAAAATTTTTGGTTTTTTTCACTGGGTATTTAAATGTTATTTATATGAAAAACTTCCTGATCATTCTTCCATTATTATTCTTTTTTTCCACCTGTTCAACTAAGAAGGAGTATCCTGTCAAACCTAATATTATTTATATTATGGCTGATGATCTTGGTTACGGTGAAGTGGGGTGTTATGGACAAAAGGGTATTATGACTCCGAATATCGATAGACTAGCCTTAGAAGGCATGAAGTTCACTCAACATTATTCGGGCTCACCTGTCTGCGCACCTGCAAGAAGTGTACTAATGACCGGCCTGCATACTGGCCATACGCCATCACGGGGGAACATGGAAGTTGAACCCTACGGACAATTTCCATTGCCCGGTGAAACAGTTACTGTTGCAGAACTTCTTAAAAAAGCCGGATACAAAACCGTAATGTATGGGAAATGGGGCTTAGGTGTTGAAAACTCTGCCGGGGATCCCAATGCTCAGGGTTTTGATGAGTTCTATGGATATTACTGTCAGGTTCATGCTCACAACTCTTTCCCGGAGTATCTGTACCATAATGGGGAAAAAATTATGCTCAACAATGAAGTCAATTACCTGCCTGAAGATCACTGGACAAGGGGTCTGGGAGGATATGCCACGAAAAAAGTCGATTATTCCAATGATGATTTCTTCGAAATGGCCATTGATTTCATTGCAAATAACCAGGATGATCCATTCTTTCTTTATCTTCCAGTGACTATGCCACATGATAACGGTGAAGCACCTGAGGGTGAAAGGTATGAATCACCAACACTCAAGCCTTATGAAGGAGAAGACTGGTCGTTTGAAAAAAAATCAAGAGCGGCTGTAATATCCAGAATGGATGATTATATTGGTTTAATTATGAAGGAGCTGGATAAAACAAATTTAAGCGACAATACAATCCTCATATTCACCAGTGATAACGGCTGTGACAATCCGGATTTTTTTGATGGAAGTGGAGAATTGCGGGGTATGAAAAGAGATGTATATGAAGGAGGGATACGTGTTCCTTTGATAGTTCGATGGCCTGGTAAGATTAAAGCAGGATCAGTTTCAGACCATATTTCAGCTTTCTGGGATTTTCTTCCGACGGCCTGTGAGATTGCCGAGATTGAGCCAGAAATTGAAATAGATGGCATATCCTATTTACCTGAATTATTGGGTAATTCCCAACCCGAACATGAATATCTGTACTGGGAATTCCAGGAAGAAGGTAAAAAACAGGCGGCAAGGAAAGGAAACTGGAAAGCCGTTCGGTTAAATGTATATGAGAATCCTGATGCACCAATAGAATTATATGATCTGGATACTGATATCGGCGAACAAAATAATGTAGCAGAAAATTATCCGGATATTGTGCAGCAAATGGATAATATCATCAAAGAAGCACATGTGTCCGATCCCAACTGGCCCATGTATTCAAATGAATTTGAATAGGAGAAATACTTTTTAAGTTAAAAATGATGGTTCCTATTTGTATCAACAAAATATGACTTAGGAATCATAATGTATATCAGTTCCTCCAGTTTTCATTTGTTTTGTTATTTTTTTTTGATAAAAGCTGATTTCTAAGTATAAAGCATTTCTTATGATCTGTATTAGACCGGCATATACCCCAATTAATGATCTAAATCATTGTATAATTTGATAAAGTCAATTAGCTTTACAATATAATAATTTTTAGCCATATCTAAATATTTTTTTACAACAGCCAAAACTTAATGCAAAAAATACGTTTAATACTATATGCAGAAGTTATTATCAGATTTAAAATATAACCAGGTGGCTAAGGTGATAAAGCTAAATGAAGGTTGTCAGGGCTTTGAGAGGTTTAGATTGCTGGACCTTGGCGTGGTTCCGGGCACTGAGATAAGGCTTGCGCTTGATAATCCCCTAAATGATCCTATAGGTTATTGGATCCGGGGCGCGGTAATAGCCTTAAGGAAAGAACAATCCAATAAAATATTTGTTGAGATCTTTGATGAATAACAGCACCACCATATTGCCCAAAACAAAAAATTCCGGATGTGAGAATTGTCCTCAGGCCAGAGATGGACATTTAAAGCGCTTGGGGATCAATCTTGACAAGACAGATTTTGTTATAGCACTTGCCGGGAATCCTAATGTTGGAAAAAGTACGGTCTTCAATGCCCTGACAGGTTTAAACCAGCATACAGGGAACTGGCCGGGTAAAACAGTTACAAGAGCGGAGGGAGGATTCCAATATGCCGGAGCTAATTATAAAATGGTTGATCTTCCTGGTGCCTATTCCCTGATATCAAAAAGTGCTGATGAAGAAATTGCCAGGAACTTCATTCTTTTCGGTAAACCTGATGTAACCTTAATTGTAGTAGATGCAACCCGGTTAGAACGAAATCTTAACCTGGTATTGCAGATATTGGAAATAACGGACAAAGTCGTTATCTGTCTGAACCTGATGGATGAAGCAGAACGGATGGGATTGAAGATTGACATCAGGTCTCTATCACGTGACCTTGGAGTACCTGTTATCTCCACCGTAGCCCGGTATAGAAAGGGACTTAAGGAACTTTTAAATACACTGAGTGCGGTTGCCACTGGAGAATTAGTAACCAAACCAAAGGTCCGTTCCTATGGAAACGGAAAATTTAGCCGCGCTATAAAATCAATTAGTACCAGGTTGAAAAATGAATTTCCAGAGATCGAAAATACGAATTGGCTTTCGGAAAGACTTCTTGACGAGGATGAAGATATCATTGCTTCATTAAAAAGCGGTGAATTACTGGACCATGCCCGGGGCGATGTGGAATACAGCCAGTTCGATGCGGAAAAACTTACCAAAGACGGTATTGATCTAGCCCTCAATTATCAAAATGAAGTTGATGTGATTCAGAAGGAAGCTACTAAACTGAGAATGGGTCTTGCAGTCAATTTTCATGATGAACTTGTTGAAAATCACTTTACCGAAGCTGCAAAAATTGCCAGTCATTGTATTACCTATCCTGATGTTAAGAAAAGACTTTATTTTGACCAGGCACTGGATAAAATCGTAACCAGTAAAACCTGGGGATTCCCTATAATGTTCCTGCTATTGGCTCTCGTTCTCTGGATTACAATAACCGGAGCTAATTATCCCTCCAAGTTTCTTGCGTTTCTATTACTTGATAATGTCCATCCCTTACTAAAAGATCTATCGGCACAGATCCATCTTCCATTCTGGCTGGATGGTGTACTTATAGATGGCATGTATCTGGCCACAGCCTGGGTCATTAGCGTAATGCTCCCTCCTATGGCCATATTTTTCCCATTATTTACACTTCTTGAAGATTTCGGATTTCTTCCGCGGGTTGCCTATAATCTCGATAAAATATTTCGAAAGGCTGGCGCCCATGGCAAACAAGCTTTAACTATGAGTATGGGATTTGGATGTAATGCAGCAGGCGTTGTAGCAACCCGGATCATTGACAGTCCGAGAGAAAGATTAATTGCTATTATTACCAATAACTTTGCCTTATGCAATGGCAGATGGCCAACCCAGATATTAATTGCCTCATTGTTTATTGGCAGCCTGGTACCATCCTATTTAGCCGGATTGATTTCCTCAGCAGCGGTAATATTTGTTGCCGTTCTGGGTATTTTTCTCACCTTTGTGGTATCCTGGTTATTATCAAGAACCGTTCTAAGGGGTGAATCCTCTGCCTTCAGCCTCGAGCTTCCTCCTTATCGTCCTCCCCGATTCTGGTTTACCATATATACTTCATTGATAGACAGGACCGTATTTGTCTTATGGAGGGCCATCATATTCGCCCTGCCTGCGGGCGCTTTGATCTGGTTGGTATCAAATATTGATTTGAATGGGATCAGCCTTGCTGAATATCTCGTAACATGGATGGATCCTTTTGCAATTTTACTGGGATTAAATGGAATCATTTTGCTTGCGTATATAGTTGCTATTCCAGCCAATGAAATCGTGATCCCGACCATACTGATGCTTACAGTACAGTTGTCCGGGATTACCGGTATTGGTGAAGGCAGCGGGGTCATTTTTGAACTTGATAACCAGACTGATCTTATGCATTTGTTCGAAGCCGGGGGATGGACACTTCTGACAGCAGTAAACCTGATGATCTTCAGTTTAATTCACAATCCCTGCAGTACAACTTTATATACAATTTATAAAGAAACAAGATCACTTAAATGGACGACAATATCAGGACTACTTCCCCTGCTTATGGGATTGATAATTACCTTCCTGATTACCCAGGCATGGGGTTTGTTTTAATTTCTGTGACCCTCTTGGATTACTAGAATTTGAGCCATTTAGATGCTTCAGAGCCATTCTTAAATAGCCTAACCTTGAAGCCTTTACTGTTTGCCGTAGCCGCATACATCAGCAGGTCCTGGTGGTTGTGCCTGCCTTCTGTATAAATAATGGCCGTTTTGTTTATGCTTCCATAGACTTTCTTCTGGGAAGCTGCTATATTGAAAAGATCCATCTCACTGACATCCAGCATAGCCTTCCTGAGGTCAACCAGAATATATTCCAGCTTATTTACCTTAACCATGGTTCTGGCATTTACTCTCACCGAATCAATCTCTTCCTTGGTAATATTCCCGGAATATGTAATCCTGAGCGTATTTGTAGGATGAATGTCAATCTTGAAGGACATAACGGCAGTTTACTATCAGAGAATGATGCTAATTGTTCGGGGCAAAGGTATTTATTAGACAAGCGAATTAATAGAAATTCGAACGTTTTTTATATCTTTATATCTGCCTGTCGTTTTTTGTTCTAATGATTATTTTTTTCCATAAGACCACAATTGATAGCAACGCGATTTAATACAGTTCCTGAATATATGGCTGGTTTATTAAGTGAATAAATTTGAAATCAATAAAATCTACATGAAAATTTATAAAATCAATCTTACCCTATACCTGACATTGGCAATATTGATAGCAGGATGTTCATCCGAGAATTACAAGAAAACCATTGTTTCCGTACGGGGTGAAGATTTTTATATTAATGGAAAACCAACGCTGGAAGATGTAACATGGAAAGGGATAAACATGGAAGGACTAATCCCAAATTCTAGAATGGTACAGGGTATTTTTGACGATCTGAATCCTGAAACAGTCAGTAGATGGACATATCCGGATACAGATCTATGGGACCCTGAGAGAAATACAGAAGAATTCGTTGCCGCTATGGACGAATGGTATAATCACGGATTGCTTGCCTTCACCATAAATCTTCAGGGAGGCAGCCCTGAGGGTTATTCCAGACATCAACCCTGGATCAATAACAGCTATACAGAAAAAGGTGAATTACGGCCTGATTTTATGCGTAGACTCGATAAGATACTTAAAAAATCGGATGAGCTTGGTATGATCACGATCCTGGGTCTATTTTATTTCGGCCAGGACGAGAACCTGGGGGATGAAGCAGCGGTAAAAAATGCAGTAAGCAATGTCGTCAATTGGGTTCTTGACAAAGAGTATGAAAATGTTGTTATAGAGATAGCCAACGAATGTGATAACGGCGCTTATCAACAAGAAATAATTCAAAAGCCCAGAATACCTGAGTTGATTAATCTTGCAAAGTCTATAAGTAAAAACGGCAAAAGATTACTGATTGGTACAAGTTTCAACGGAAACCGGATACCAAGTGATGAAGTGGTTAAAGTTTCTGACTTTGTATTAATTCACGGCAATGGTGTTCATGAACCAGCTCGGATTATAGAAATGGTTGATCAGACGCGTGCACTTCCATCCTACAGACCCATGCCTATAGTATTCAATGAAGATGATCATTACGATTTTGACAAAGACATGAACAATATGATAGCCGCTTTCTCAAGCCATGCTTCCTGGGGATTCTTTGATTTCCGAAGAGAAGGAGAAAGCTTTGAAGAGGGATACCAGAGTGTACCCGTCGATTGGGGTATAAATTCCGAACGTAAAAAGGCGTTTTTCAATTCATTAAAAGAAATTACACGGAAATAATTGTTATTCGACGTAAACATATCCAGTTTCAAAAAAAAATCTCGCCAATTTCTGGTTATCATAACCTCAATTGCGTTTTTTATACAATGTTCTGTTGACCATGGATTCAATTATCCTGAACTACAGCAAACCATAAATGAATATTGGAAATGAATTCCAGAGAAAGAGTATTAACAACACTTCGTCGTAAAGAGCCGGACAGACCACCTGTATTTGCAACCCTGACCCCACAGGCAGCAGAGAATCTTTCCGGATCAATCAATGTTCCCTATGAACAACCAATTGATTCTTTATTATCCACACGTATTTCACATATGGATCTTCTTACGAAACTGGGGAACGATTTTGTAGCCATTGCAGCAACGTATCCTGAAGAAGGTAAAACGAAAAAACGGTCTGATGGGCACCTTGTTAATGAATGGGGTATGGTTTTCAAGGACACAGGGCTTTACAGTGAGTTTATTGAATTCCCTCTGAAAAATATAAAAACTGCTGAGGAAGTCGACGAATATCCTTTTCCCGATCCTTTAGCCAAAGGGAGATTCGATATGGCAAGGCAAACCGTCAAGAAGTTCAAAGAAGATTATGTAATCATTGGTGACTTGGAAACTTCTATATTTGAAACAGCATGGTATCTGGTTGGCCTGGAGAAATTCCTGACGGACCTGATGCTGTCTGAAGAATATATGCCGCCATTATTAGACCGGATTATGCAGATCAACACGAAAATTGGAGAGGAACTTATCAGAATAGGTGCAGAGATTCTCTGGTGCGGTGATGATTTTGGTATGCAGCATGGTATGATCATGGATCCCGAAACCTGGAGATATTGGTTCAAACCCAGGATCAGGAAAATGTTTGAATCATTTCGAAATGTAAATCCGGATATAAAGATCGCCTGGCATAGCTGTGGATCTATTGTTCCAATTATACCCGATTTTATTGAACTTGGATTGGATATTTTAAATCCTATTCAACCCAGGGCAAAAGATATGACGCCTGAATTTCTGAAGAAAGAATTTGGCAAGGACTTGATTTTCTTTGGAGGAATTGATGTACAGGAGTTATTGCCCTTTAAATCCCCTGATGAAATTCGATCAGACATCACACGAAAATGTGAAATTTTAGGGAAAGGTGGTGGATATATAGCTGCTCCGGCACACAATATTCAGCCTGACACACCGGTAGAAAATATTTTTGCGATGTATGAAGCAATTTTTAAATTTAATAGTTAATTATTTGGTTCAAATTATTTGAATAACCTAATAGCAGTAAGTAAATCTTCTTCTCCATTAAAAAAATAATGTATATTTAGTCAGTTTTTTAAGATATCTATAATTCATAATCATGAAAGTCCATTTTTTGCGAAACTCCATATTCCTTGGATTAATCACCTTAATATTTATGGCATGTGAACCTAAGATCAGAACCTGGGAGCTGAGCTCTCCGGATGAAAAGCTCGCATTCGTCTTAACACACACAAAACTGGATCAGATTAACAAAACGGAACTTACCTATCAGGTTTTTCTGGAAACCGGGGAAGGGCCTGTTGAGATGATAAAGCCTTCGCTATTGGGGATTTCACGAACTGACGGAAATTTTACAAATGCGCTTCGCTTCGAATCAGAAACTGAGATAAATGAGTTTTCAGATAGTTATGAATTGATATCAAGCAAAAAACGTCATATTGAATATTCCGGCAATGAATTGACCATTACTTTCAAAAATGATTCCAACCAGTTACTGGCAGTGGACCTCAGGGCTTTAAACGACGGGGTTGCTTTCCGCTATCGCTTCCCGGAAAACGATGAGTCTATTTATACCGTTACAGGAGAAAAAACCTCCTTTAAAATTCCCATGCCGGGAAAAGCTTGGATTCATCCATACGATACTGTAACGAAGTATACCCCGGCCTATGAAACCTATTATACCAATGGATCAGAAATCGGGGAAAATTCCCCGGGTGATCAGGGATGGGCCTTCCCTGCCCTGTTCGAAACTCAAAATGCATGGGTATTAATTACGGAATCCAACCTTGGCGATAATTTCTATGGGGGGCACCTGCAACCCATCGTGGTTGACGGAACTTATGTTATCCGATTGCCCGAAAAAGAGGAAGCAATGGGAACATGTGTTCAAGAACCCAGTTCAACACTACCCTGGATCATGCCCTGGCGTGTTATCATGGTGTCCGATAATTTAGCATCTATGGTAGAGTCTACCATCGTTCAGGATCTTGCTGATCCTAATGTCGTTGAGGACCTGTCATGGATAAAACCCGGAAGGGCCAGCTGGAGCTGGTGGTCCGATCATGATAGTCCCCAGGATTTTGAAAAACTCGAGACATTTGTTGACCTGGCAGCTGATATGGGATGGGAATACACCCTGATCGATGCGAACTGGAATATTATGAAACGTGGGAACCTGGAGCAACTGGTTGAATATTCCCTGAGCAAAGGGGTAGATCCTCTTGTATGGTATAACAGTGGTGGCCCGCATAATGAGGTCGGTGAACAACTCAGGGATGCAATGCACATAAAAGAAAGAAGACGTGAAGAATTTGCCAAGCTGAATGAACTAGGTGTGAAAGGCATCAAAGTTGACTTTTTCCAGAGTGATAAACCAGAGATTATAAAACAATATCACGATATCCTGAAAGATGCTATGGAATATAAGATACTCATTAATTTTCATGGTTGTACTGTCCCCAGAGGGTGGGAAAGAAAGTACCCTCATTTAATGAGTATGGAAGCTGTAAGGGGTGCGGAGTGTTACAGTTTTGATGCCAGGTTCCCGGATGCAGCCCCTTGGTATAATACGATTCTCCCGTTTACCCGGAACCTGGTCGGGCCTATGGATTATACACCAGTTACATTCAGTGACCAGACTTACCCACATATAACAACCTACGGTCACGAAATAGCGCTTCCTGTGATATTTCAATCAAGCTTGTTGCATTTTGCCGACAGGGTAAGTGTATTCAGGGAACTTCCGGAATTTGCCAGTACATTCCTCAAAGAGATGCCCGTATCCTGGGATGAAACAAAGCTGCTGGCCGGGTACCCTGGGGATTACGTGATACTGGCCAGAGAAAATAACGGCACCTGGTATTTTGGGGGCATTAACGGTAAAGATGAATCCCGGACTGTTGAGTTGAAACTGCCCTTTATCAGAGAAGGAAGCTATCTGGCTGAAATCATAACAGATGGTGAGAAAGACCCTTCCTTTATGTATTATAAGAAGCCTTTTAATAATACTACAATTCTGCAGCTGGAAATGAAACCTTTTGGAGGATTTGCCGGACGGTTAACAGATTTCAGGGAACCGGAAGAATAAAATTGAGGTTGAAAAGCAATTCAATTAACCAGAGAAAGAACCTGGAAAGATATCAATATAAAAAAACCATGTCATGATCTTGACCAGGTTGCTATAAACTGGTATTTATTTTAATTACATTTATAAATCTAAGATTGTATCCAACTTTATCCCGGGATGAAAATTAGATTTATTATCCACTTTATCTCCTGGTTTTTATTATTTCCTCAAAAGGGCAATGCAAAGGAGGATTCGTCCAGGTTTTCCTTTTTAAAGCGGGGGAGTTATTTTGAACAGATCATACTGGATCCAACAGAAAGTCAGACCTCCGCTGGCTTGTTAAAGATATGGCGATCCGGAACACAGTATGATGGTGTATACATCCCAGTGAATATTGGCATTCAGCAATCCATTCTAAGATATGATTTTCATGAAGGGTCAGGCCTGGAACTCAGTTTTGCAGGAGCAATATTTACTCAGTTTACCATAAGAAAAATGGAAGGAAATACCTATCTGGGTGAAATGGAAAATGCAGATTATAAGATCAGTATACTGCTTAATTACAAAATCCGGAAATTGTCTTTTCGATTCAGAGTTTTCCATACATCATCTCACCTGGCTGACGACTATATACTCAGAAACAATATTACCGAACCAAATCCAGGTACTTTAAACTATGAACAACTGGACCTCACCGGTTCCTGCCAGTTAAATAAGTTTAGGTTGTACGGGGGATTTGGATATGTTATAACGCCCAATGCCGTTAGGGAACCATTTTCCATACAGACTGGTTTCCTTTATAGAAAAGCGTTGAACTCAAAAGGAAATTTCAGATTCATTGCCGGAACCGATATAAAGATATTTCAGCAAAATGATTATACACCAAATCTGAGAACCGGCCTGGGATTTGAGTTTGGAAAGGCAGAATCAACACATGCGGGAATTATATTTGAGTACTATAATGGTCATTTGCCTTACAGCGTGCTTGAATATGAAAAAGTGATTTGGATTGGTGCCACTATTTTCCTCCTCCGACCAAGAATTAAATAAATTCAGGTATTATCCTGTCAAACATTACAATTTTTGAAATATTTTGATTGTAACAAAAAATATAGTTCTATGATAAAAGGTATGCGTACAATCTCTTATTTCATTATTTTATGCACCTATATAAAAATTATTATCCATACGTAGATTAACTGATTCCTATGCCCATTTAGTCCGGGACGAATTAATTAATTATTTGTTTAATTATTTAATCTTAAAGACTTTCCTGAAATGATAACCATAGATGGAATAGGTAACCGCCATACTGAATACTTTTGGACGATTAAATAGTGTCCATAGCAGCAATTTCCAGTAATACCTTCGGCCTTTCTTAAAAATGCCCAGGATCAAAATTGATTTGACAAGTGCTTTTATATCAGACATACCAAAACGCTTTTTAAAATGTACGCTTTTCTGGTACCTGGAAAGAAATCCTTTAACTCTGTGATAATAGGGTTTTCTTGAATATATCCCACTGATCAGGTTCTGATATCCATGTTTCAAGTCTTCAAAACTCATCTTAGGTATGAAATTCATAGCCAGATCGGTATTATTGCCTGAGAAATTGCTGATGATCCGGTTTTCTTTCAACAGCCGATTATATAACTTGGTTTTGGGTGGCGCATTCAGCAATCCAACCATGGCTGAAATTATCCCACTGTGCTGGATAAAATCAATTTGTTGTTGAAATATAGATGGTTTGTCATTATCAAACCCCACTATGAATCCGCCCATAACAACGATCCCCTTATTTTGTATTTTATGAACACTTTCAATCAGATCCCTGTTGTTATTCTGAAACTTGGAGCATTCCTTTAAACTATCCTCATCAGGAGTCTCAATACCTACAAAAACACTCGAAAATCCACTTTTGACCATATTATCCAGAAGCAAATCATCATCGGATAAATTGATAGAGGCTTCAGTTATGAACTTGAACGGATATTTTCTTTCCTGCATCCAGATCGTAAGCCTGGGCAAAAGATCAGATTTGAGAAACTTGCGGTTCCCGATAAAGTTATCATCAACAAAAAACACCTCTCCCCTCCATCCGCTTGCATAAATGGAATTCAATTCCTCAATAATATGATCAGAAGACTTCAATCTCATTTTATTACCAAAAAGAGCAGTGACTTCACAAAACTCGCAATTGAATGGGCAGCCCCTGGATAACTGTAAACTCATTACAGCATATTTCTTCCTGTTTAAAAGTTGATATGCAGGCAACACACTTTGACGGATATCTGGAAATTCCTTTGTGCTATACCTCTTTTTCGGTTTGCCTTGTTGCAGGTCGTTTAAAAATCCTGGCAGGGTCAGCTCAGCTTCATTGAGGACCAGATGGTCAACCTGAGGAAAATGATCAGCCTCTTCTGTAAATAGTGGCCCACCGGCAACTATCCTTTTGGCTTTTGATTTACATCTTTTTATCAGAGCTTTTACAGATTCCAGCTGAATGGACATGGCACTTATGAACACCAGGTCAGCCCAGAGGATATCTTTATCCATAAGCGAATCGACATTCAGGTCTATCAGTCTTATTTCCCAATCTTCAGGCAACATTGCTGCAACCGTAATTAATCCTAAAGGAGGATGACTGGATTTTTTTGATATGAATTTTAAAGCATACTTAAAACTCCAGAAAGTAACCGGAAATTCAGGATATAATAAAAGTGCCTTCATAAATTTCAAATTGGAATGTAATTTATGAAAGAATTTAGGATAAAAGAAACATAGGGTAAGAATACTACATTGGAGTCGGTATGAAAATAATGTTTCGATTAAAGGACTTTAAAACAAATAATACTGATTAATTGACGTTATATACCAGGTAGTTTAAAGGATAATCAAAGTAAGAACATATGAGTGTAATTGCCTGGATTTATCCCAGAAATATAAGAAATTACTTATATCCAATTACTTAAAATAAATCAAAAGTATATACGGGTAAGTTTTCACGAATATTCGAATCAAAAGAATTTTTATGTTAAAATGTAACTGGCTAATTTAAAATCTTGATTTTTTAGCAATTTTTAAGATTATAGATGAATAATACTGACATATCAATAGAACCCTTATTGCGCGAGTTTTTACAGGAAGATAAATTAATCTTCGATCTGGAAAAAGCTTTTACAAAATCGGTTTCTAATAAAGTGAAACTGGCTTTGATCAAAGATGTCCTTGACAAATCTAGGCGGAATATAGGCCCTGATCAGTATTATGCCTACAATGAATGGCTGACCATTTTACTGGATAAAATTTTGAATTTAGGAGAATCAGAGCCTGAAAATGCCGCCTACTTCAGCCATCATAATGATATTCGGGAAATTGCGATAAGAAATCTGAAATCAGCCAGATCGAATCTGAAGATCTGCATGTTCACCATAAGCGATGATCCTATTGCAGAGACTCTGGATGAGTGCTACTCCAAGGGAGTGAATGTAAGAATTATAACAGATGATGGAAAAATATTTGATAAAGGATCTGATATCCTACCTCTTAATAAAAAAGGAATCAATGTAAGAATTGATTCTGATAAGAGCCTCATGCATCATAAGTTTGTCATTATCGATAATATCAAATTATTAACCGGAAGTTATAACTGGACCAGAACAGGTGCAGATATAAATAATGAAAATATGCTTGTTACAACCAATAATAAAATTGTCAGAGCATATAAGAAGGAATTCCAAAGACTCTGGATGGAAATGAATCCGCTTGGTCGAAATGGAAATGGTAACGGCAAAAAATAAACTTTAAAAAGTCTTTATTTTTTGAGCCGACAATAACCGATTCAGATCGATTTTAAAACTTCAACCACTTTGTTTATATCATTGGTATTATTATAGAGAGAAATACCCAGGCGGGTTACACCCCCCCTTTCCGATAATCCCAATACTTCTACCGCTTTTTGAGCATAAAAGTGACCGTCCCAGGCTGTAATATTATTTTCAGCAAGCTTCCTGCATATATCCTTAGGTGAGAGACTGTTATGAACAAAGGATATCGTCGGGGCCCTTTTAGCCTGGCTAAAATCCGGCCCGATAATCTTTAGATTCGATAATGATCCGATTTCCTGGTATAATAATTCTGCAAGCTGTTTTTCATGCTCGCCAATCTTCTCAAGAGCTGTTGTTATCCTTTCATGGAGTGATTTACCCTCACCTAACGAGGAGATAAAGGCGATCGCCGCATTGACACCAGCCAATGCGGCATGATTTAGAGTTCCTGTCTCTATGGAATAGGGTGCCATTTGTTCCTGGGTAGAAAGTCTGTCAACAGGTATTTTATCCAATTGCCCGGGTTTAGAGTACAAAAACCCGAGATGCGGACCGTAAAACTTATAGCTGGAACAAAGCAGGAAATCCATTCCAATATCCTGCACTGATATTGGGAAATGCGGGGCATAATGAACTGCATCAACAAGAAGAGATGCTCCCACCTGATAGGACAACTCCCGTACTTTCTTAATATCATTTACAGTTCCAAATGCATTTGAAGCCCATCCCATTGCTATTAAACGCGTTTTTTCTGTTATTTTGTTTCTCAGATCCTCATAATCCAAAGTCCCATTCTCTAAAATGCCTACTTCTCTTACCTGTACGCCGAAGGACCTGAGAGATAGCCAGGGCCCCCTGTTCGCTTCATGATCTAATTGCGTAATAATTACTTCATCACCAGGAATGAGTAGTCTTGAAAAAGCCCGGCTCAGAGAAAAGTTCAATGTTGTCATGTTTTGCCCTATCGAAATGGTTGAAGGGTCTTCTGCACCAAGAAAAATAGCCATATTTCTCCTGGAATCTTCAATGATCCGATCGGTTTCAATGGATGTCTGAAACTGCCCGTGGGAGTTTGTATTATAAAACCTGTAATAATTTGATATCGCCCGGATCACCCGTTTTGGCACTTGAGTACCTCCGGGCCCATCGAAAAACGTAAGTGTTTTACCTTTGATTTTTCGTTGCAAGGCAGGGAAATAATCCCTGGCATCCTTCAGTTCGATTTTCCTGGTTTTCATTGTTTAATATTGATGTGTGCAGTATTTATATTGGAATTATATTAGCTCAACTAAGTTAGAATAATTTTATGAGAATTAACTTCGTATGTAACTTCAATTGAAACAATTATACAATCAACGAATTTCATTTATCCAACATTCCTGAACGAAAAAGTAAAACAGTGGCCAGGGTTAATTATATAACTGGATTTATTTCTAAATAATACTTTATTACGAAAAACTATGGTCAGATTTATGATATATTTAAAATTATTTGAATCAGATTAAAAAACACACTATAATGTCAAAATATAACATTCTCAGACTGATCTAGGAGATGTTTGGAAAAAATTAAAGCGATTGCTTATTCATGAGAAAGATAATAATTGTATTTATTTTGAGTGTCTTTTCTCTTGGTCTGGTTGTTGTTTCAATACTTATAATATATTCATTCAAACACCAGGATAGTATCGAGAAAACGATAGTCGAATATATTAATTCCAGGTTCAATAATTCCATACATATTGAAGGCTTCCATTTAACTTACCTGAATAATTTTCCAAATGCCCGGTTGAAATTAACCAATGTTATATTTTCCGATGATACTACCGAATTGATTAATATAGGCACTATTCAGGTTCTTTTTAATCTTCGGAATTTTCTACAAGACAGCATCAACATCAACAGAATCATTATTAGTGATGCGGCAGTTTACAGCAGAATTGATGCTAAAGGGAATAAACCACGACTCAAATTAGCAGATAATCACACGGGAAAAAAAAAGGCGAGCATTCCTGTCAACATTTATTCACCAGACCTGGAAGTGAATAATGCAAAACTATGCCTTACCAACGATTATAAAAAGAACGAAACTTACGTCACAATTAACCGCAGTCTATTCAACCTCGATATATACCAGGACCTTATAAACTTATCAGGCAATTTTGAAGGGCAGCTAGATTCTTTAAAGTCAGGAGGTATGACTTTGTTTTCAAACAAGAAAGTAATTGGAAGAGATATTGTTCTTAAAATAAATACTGAAGAAAACCATACCTATCTTGAAAGTGGCCTCCTGGAATCTAATGCCCTTACACTGCATCCTACTATTTCCTTTAGAAAACAGGGAAATGGTAACAAAGTAAAATTAAGAATAGAAAGTCAGGGTAATTTTGATGATCATCTGAGTCTGTTCAACATGACGGAAAACATAAGCTTAAATCAATTAAATAAGGATGCCGAAATAAAAATATCCTATAATCAGGATGGATTCGTGAATACAACTACGCGTCCCTTTAATCAATTAATATTTGAGATTAGAAATGCTGATTTTAAAAGCCCCATTTTACCTTATCCGATCAGGAACATGCATATTATTGGTAACTACAACAATGGTGATATGCATGGACCTGAAACTAATAACCTAATAGTTGATACTCTAAATTTTGAAGTTGAAGAAAGTTTTGTCGATGCCCAATTAACAATCAGTAATTTTATTGACCCGGTTGTAAAGGGTCATTTTATATCTGAAATTGACTTACATCACTTCCTTCATGATGATAAGATCAGTGCATCCGGAACAGTTAATGCTGATTTGTACATAGATGGTAAAATCAGTGAATTGCAGGCTTTACATCTGAATAACAAACAACACGCTTTTGGAAATGTCAAGATTGATTCGGTCGATCTCTTATTTAGAAAATCAAATCAGCGAATTCGGATTCCCTCGGGGAGTGTAAGCCTGGACAATCATTTTATCAGGGTTGAAGACCTCAGAGGGCAAATCATGGATTCCAACATTGAAATTCAGGCTGAATTGAATAACCTGGATCAGTTTATATTAGGGCGTAAAACTCCCCTAACTGGCAATATTGATATTATATCGGATTATTTTGACTTATCATCATTCAATATTACAAATGATACTAGAGAGGATAGTGAAAATAGTTTCAAACTGCCCAATGTCAATCTGGATTTAAACATAACAGCAAATAAGATCGATGGGGGTTTTGGCTCTGTTGATCATTTAATCATTAATGGAAATTTAGATCATGACACGTTGAACATTAATAATATGACCTTTGATTATAAGGAAGGGAAAATAGTGAGCAGTCTGATAATACAACTCAATCAGCATAATGGGCCTCAAATCAAAAGGGGAAAAATTGATGCTCAATTCAATCAGCTCAATATAGATGAATTGGGTGATACTTCCGGTAAAGGGAATGATAGCACAAAAGCTACTAATCTTCCTCAAAATATAGACCTCGAGTTAGCACTTTCAATTAAAGACGGGATTGTTTTAGGGAGAGAATTTAGCAATCTTGACATGAATGTTAATTTTTCAAAAGGTGATATCGAAATAAAGAAATTAGAAACTGAATTGTTGAGTGGAAATATATCTTTTAGCTCGGATATAAAATACAACTCAGAGGGAATATGGCTTATAGAAGCCGAAGGGAAGGCCATGTTTTCTTATCTCTCTGCCAGGGAGCTTTTAAATGACTTCCACAAAAAAGAATTATCTTCCGATAATCCAAAAAAGGGTCCTGAAATCCCAGAAATAGTGGATATTAACTTAATTATTGATATAGACAGTCTGTTATATGGATCCAAGATGTTCAATGATATTCATACTGGGTTAAAAATATCAAGGGATGAAATCGATATAAAAGATTTCTCCATTGATTTAAATGAGGGATTGGGTCATATTGATCTCCAGGTAGTTGATTTCCTTATGCAGGAACCCAGAATATCTGGTAATATTGATCTCGTAATAGATTCTGCAAATGTTCAGACAATTTATGAGACGATCGGTGGATTCAGTTCCAATGAAAAGCATACAGAAGAACAAATTACACATACAATCCCAAATAATATTGACATAGATATAAACCTGACTGCACGCTGTTTACAATATCAAAATCTTCTTATTCAAAACTTAAATCTCTCTAGCAGTATGACTGACGGGATCTTGAGTATTAGTGATATAAACTTCAATACTTCAGAAGGACATGTTGAATTCTCAGGTTTGTGTTTTCAAAAGACGGATAAGACGATTGACGGTCATTTTTATTCTACCGGCACAAAATTGTCTATTGAACCATTGATAAATTCATTTTCAAAAACCGACCTCTCTGATGGCGCACACGGTAATATTGAAGGTTTTATATCCTATAAAGCCGAAGGATTGTTTCAGATGGATAGTTTACTATATTTAGTGGAAGGGCAGAACCTGTTTTATGCTGATATAGTTATTGAGGAAGGGAAAATTATAAACAATCCACAATTGGAAAATACTCTGTCATTTATAGGCCACAAAGCAAAAGATAGTATACTTATAAATAATTCTGAGTTTCAGATATTTATTAATGGAACTGACCTGATTATCCAGGATATATTGGTCAATAATAGCATCAGCGACATGAATATATTCGGAAAATACTACCTTTATGATTCTGCTATAAACCTGAATTTTCGCGTGAGCCTTCTGGATCTGTTTTTCCGGACTAAGAAAAAAAGATATGTTGATACTGAACAGGGTAAGATCAGGCTATTCAAGGATCTTAGCCTTTTCATTGAATTAAATAATTCATCCCCAAAGCATAAGATCAAAATTCATCCTAAACGTAAACATAGATTGAAAAGAAAGGATTTGGCGAAAGAAATTGACGAAATTGACACAAAATACAGAACAAGATTGAATAAACTGTACTTGGAAGCTGAGCCTAAATTGCAAAATAGCGAACAATCTCTTGAAACTCTGAACAAGTAATAATTCTTTAGGGCTAGTTTCTTTAGCTGGAATATTCAAAGTTATTTCTCAGGGCATCTCTGAAATTCATAAGTTCTATTTAATCCTCAATTTTTATCATTTAACAATTTTTCAGATTAATTTTAAGTTTTTTACGGGTAATCATTTCAAATCATAAAGAAAACATAATGAACAAAAGAAGAGAATTTTTAAAAACAACCGGAGCCCTGGCTGCAGGGAGTCTCGTTCTTCCTTATGGATGCACATCAAAGAAAAAGCCAGCAGATGTTGAAGAGGTTGTGGCACCAACAGAAAAAAAGGATATTGGTCTGCAACTTTACACCTTACGTAATGAGATTGAGGCTGAAGGCATTAAACCTGTTCTTGAAAAAGTGGCCAAACTGGGATACACCTGGATGGAAGGATTCAAATATGAGGATCGTAAGATCCTTGGACTTGCACCTGCTGAACTTAAAAAAGTTATGGATGACCTGGGATTAACCATGCCAAGTGTTCACGCCGTAACAGAAGTATCAAGTGATGGAGGTAAGGACGCAGTGATTAAACAAATGGCGGAATCCGTTGAAGATGTTAAAGCTGTTGGAGCTGAATTCCTGATATGGGCATATTTGCAGGATGAGGACAGAAAGAGTATTGAAGATTATAAACGTCACCTGGAAACCTGGAACCAGTTCGGCAAGATCTGTAAGGACAGTGGATTACAGTTTGCTTATCACAATCATGATTTTGAATTTCTGACACCTGATGGATTCAATGCCTATGATATGATCATGGAAAATTCAGATCCTGATGAAGTTAAATTTGAACTTGACCTGTTCTGGATCACCAAAGCAGGATATGATCCTGTCGTATATTTTGAAAAAGCACCAGGCAGATTCCCACTATGGCACGTAAAAGACCTGATTGAACAACCATTCAGTGCGGACGGAGAAGATCGGTATTTTGCCGAAGTTGGCAATGGTGTTATTGATTTTGCCAGGATCTTCAATGCCCGTGAAACGGCTGGTTTGGAATATTTCTTCGTAGAGCAGGATTTTACTCAAAGAACACCCTTTGAAAGCATAGAAATCAGTATTGATTATATGAATAAGGCTGACTTTATATAAGATCTTATATGTATGAAAAAAAGGCTTTCCCTGACAATAGAGATAGCCTTTTTTTATGTTAAGCGTTGTGAAATTTAATCTATCTGATAGTCCAATATCAACTCAGCTTTTAACTGAGGATCATCAATATTCTTCAATTCTTTTTCAAGCGGTTTAGTACCGTCTATTAATACCAACTTACTGCATTTACGTAATACCGGCATTAAATCTTCGAGAATAAGGATCCGTCCATGATGATCACAATCATTTAGTCTTTTCAACTCATTCAATTTCTTATTATAAATACTTTCACAGGCCTCATAAATATTCTTTTTTCTGATCTTAGTTACCTTCGTATCCTTCATACCCCCATAATGTACATTTACTTTCTCTTCCTTAACGTACAGTTGATCTATTCGGATCTTATAGGCATAGGTTTGTTCCCACATAGTGAAATACTCATTACTCCAACGGTCTTTTTTACGTTCAAGCTGAGTGTAAAAATCATATAAATTCATAAGGATGCCATAAGATTTCCTCGTCTCTTCAAAAAGATCGAAAAATTCGTTGCGAATATTAGTATCACTTGTTGAATTGAGGTCCTTTAAAATCTGTTCAACTTCAGTTATGTCATTTGATAGCTTCTGGTATTCTTCTTCAACTATATCAAGATCGAAGATCTCGAATGCTCTATAGATCTCTCCAGCGTCAATTTTAATTTTCCTTACTTCTGCCTGATATTCACTTACACTAAGGCCATTCTGGCTGCTATCGCCATCAGAACTCAGTGCTAAGGTCCAGGAAAACATAGAAACTATAATTAAAAGGTATACTTTATTCATTTGTTCAATAGTAATATATAAGATAACATAAGGAAACTCGATTTGATTCCAGATTTTCCAAAAAACACCACAAATATGCATATTTTTTCATATTTTTCCGGGTTTTATTGCATGGATATTAATACGAAATCACGGATTTTTACGAAGGCATTATAAATGCTACTAGAGGCTTTAAATACAATCTTATCTATTCTGACTTTTTTTTCCAATTACTTTCTAACTAATCTTATTGATCGCAGTTTAAGCTCGTTCCATGGAGCCACACCCGCTTTCAATGTCATTACGTTCACTCCTGATTTGGGAAACTGGATATCTCCTATTGTATAATCTTGAAAATTTGACAGATCCCCCGATCCCTGGAGTTCGAAAAGATGATCCTGGTCATCTAACTGAATATTTAGCTCTATGTCTTTCGTTTCAGAGGCTGCATCAATCACAACGGAAAACGATCCCGGTTCCTTCAATTCAAACATAAATTCAAGTCTTGTCCCTCCATCCACCCAGTTTTCGACATGAGCCACTTCTGATAGATCACTCAATACAGCTTTTTCTCCATAACCCCGGTTGTGTATTATGTTTGGATGAAAATAAAATTTCGGAATTATTAAATGATAAAACAAGATATATTTACCTGTATGTAAACACTTCGGAAGGTGTATGGGCTTTCTGCATGATGAGTTTAATTTCTTTAACTATTTCAGGATATTCTGCTGAAATATCATAAAGCTCTTCCGGATCTTCAACTAAATTGTATAATTCAATAGGATTATCAGGTTGATTTTTAATATTCAACCTGATACCTTTCCATTGATCAAGTCTTACAGCTTGCTTACCTCCCTGCTCATAAAATTCCCAGAAAAGATATGAATGCTTATTCTGTATTCCTTCCTGTTTCAATGTTGGAAGGAAAGATATCCCATCCGTATCTTCAGGGGTAGTAATTCCTGCTATGTCACAAAAAGTTGGCATTATATCCCAGAATGCGGATATATGTGCTGTTTTTATCCCACTTTGGATCTTTTGTGGCCATCGTACAATAAAGGGTACACGAATTCCTCCTTCGTATAAATCCCTTTTATAACCTCGAAGGATTCCATTTGAATTAAAGAAATCAGGATCAGCACCACCTTCAAGATGAGGACCATTGTCACTGGTAAAAATAAAAACAGTATTATCCCCTATTTCCAGTTCATCAATTTTATTCAGGATATCACCTACAGCCAGGTCCAGTCTTTCCATCATGGCTGCAAATGCTGCCCTTGGATATTGCTGAGAGCCATATGGCCCTTTTCTGTACCGGGTACCGTTGTCTAATCCCTCATAGGGTGTTTCTTCAAATTTGCCTATATACTTTTTAAATAGTGAATCTTCGGGAACCAGCAATTCTGCATGGGGAATTGTGTATGGCAGGAATAGAAAAAAAGTCTTATCCTGGTTTTTTTCAATGAATTCAAGTGCTTCCCTATGGATTATATCATGACTGAACTGCAGCGTACCTCTATTATCATTGCCATGCAGGAAGAGAGTATCCTTGTTGTGCCATAAATATTCAGGATAATAATTGTGTGCCAGGCTCTGGCAATTATACCCGAACCATTCATCAAAGCCCTGGTTCACGGGATCCCCCTCTGTCCCGGGTCCGCCTAAGCCCCATTTTCCAAATCCTCCGGTTACATATCCTGCTTTCTTTAGAAGTTCAGGTAATATTTGAAGTGAATCGGGAATGGGGTACTGCCCCTCAGGTTTTACACCTTTATTTCCTCTGATAAATGTATGTCCTGTATGCTGACCGGTCATCAGTGATGATCTCGATGGAGCACAAACCGTACTCCCTGAATAATGCTGGGTAAAGAGCATACCTTCAGATGCCATCCGATCTATGTTCGGCGTATTAAAAATTTCCTGCCCATAACATCCAAAATCTCCATATCCTGCATCATCTGCGATCAGGAATATAATGTTGGGTCTTTGATCAGTTTCTTGATTATTTGAAGATATACAGGACGCCAATAATAATATTATAATGAATGTTTTTAGTAATTCTATCATAAATATTTAAATTATATTATTATGACTTCCATGCACTCAGCCAATCTATCATTAAACCTGACCAGGTTTTAAGTCGCGGATTATCAAGTGCCATGCCTACTCCATGCGTGCCTGTTTCGTATAAATGCAATTCCACAGGAACATTATTTTCAATACATGCCTCCGCAAAACTCAGGCTGTTCTGCGGGGGAACCCCTTTGTCTTCAGTGGTATGAAACAAGAAGACCGGTGGATTATCCCTTGTAACCTGATGATTGTTGGATAATTGCCTTGCCATTTCCTGGTCCGGTTCATCGCCCAATAATGCTTTCGCTGATCCAGTATGTGCATAGTCGTCGATAAAGGATATTACAGGATAACCCAGGATAAGCCGGTTGGGTCGGGCCGATATGGATTCGGCCAGGTCATCATGCATATCCTTATATAAATCAGGTTGTGTGGCTACAGTGGATGCAAGATGTCCCCCTGCACTGAAACCCATTATTCCTATTCTATCAGGGTCTATATTATAGTTGCTTGCATTTTTACGAAGATAGCGGATAGCACGGCAGGCATCGGAATACGAGCCGGGATATCTGTCAGGAAAAACCCGGTAAGTGAGAACTATTCCTATAATACCATTCATAGCTAAAAGCCTTGCAAACGGTTGTCCTTCATGCGATGCCTGAATATGATATCCACCACCCGGGCAAATCAAAACTGCCGCGAATTTCTTAGTGGCATCCTTATCACGGACTGTAGGATAATAAATCTTGATTTTGGGTCTGTATTCTGGATTCTGACCATTGTTGTCTGATCCGTCGGCCCAGAGGTATATCTCTTCATCCTCCAGTGCAGGATCCGGATCCTCCGGATTTATAGATGTTCCGCCCATAGCAGATTGCGATAATCCGACCGCGCCCATAATCATCGTACTATTTTTTAAAAAGTTTCTTCTGTTAGAATGCATAATTTCATTTTACAATTCAATATAAGCGGCATAGCCTCCCCCCTTTTCCATTCTGAAATTATAGAGTTGACCACCTTCAACATTTTCGGATCCAACATATATTTCAGTTGGCTCAGTATTACTTTTCTCAGTATCTTCAAAGTAATATAGTTTATATTTTCCATCAGGTAAAAAATCCAGATTAATGATGACTTCTCTTGGAACACTATTATTCATGCCTCCAATATACCATCGTTTCCCATTTTTCCTTGCCATGACAATATACTCGCCTACTTCTCCAAGCAGAAACCTGGTATCATCCCAGCTGGCCGGAACTTCCTTGAGAAATTCTATACCTTTCTGGTCTTTATAATTATCCGGATGGTCACAAGCCACGGTATATGGGCTATAATATACAACAAACATCGCCAGCTGATGTGCCCTGGTAGTCATAACCTGAGCAGGTTTCCCGTTTCTAAAGTCTTTTGGTGATACATTTAAAAATCC
>JAHEGY010000223.1:2524-3658 GCA_024644875.1 Cyclobacteriaceae bacterium | reverse complement strand
TATCAGGAAATATATAGAAAGCGCCGTCAGGAGTTGGGGTATTGAGGCCGGGAATTTCCTTTAACATATCCAGCACCATATCCCTTCTCTTAAGATAAGCATTACCCATTTCGATAGTAGGCGTCTGGTCTCCTGTAATGGCAGCTAAAGCAGCACGTTGTGCTATTCCGCATGCTCCTGAAGTGAATTGCCCCTGGAATTTCGAGCATGCCTTTGCCAGCCAAACCGGGGCAGAAATATAACCAATCCGCCAGCCTGTCATGGCATAACCCTTTGACATTCCGTTAACCGTAATGGTATTGTCTTTCATTTCAGGAAATGAACCGATACTTACATGGTCACCAGTATAATTGATATACTCATAGATCTCATCAGAGATAACATAAATATCTTTTCTTTTAGATAATACTGCTGCAATCTCTTTCATGGTATCCCGCTTTATCACAGCACCTGTTGGATTACATGGTGAAGAAAAGATGACAGCTTTTGTCTTGTTTGTCAGGGCATCTTCAACTTGTTTGGCTGTCACGACAAATTCGTTTTCAATACTTCCCTGTACGAGTACCGGCACACCTTCTGCGAGTTTGATCTGGTCAGCATAAGATACCCAGTATGGTGAAAAGACCAATACTTCGTCCCCTGGATTCAAAAGGCAGAAGAAAACATTGGCTATAGAATGCTTGGCTCCGGTCGATACCACGATATTATCCGGTGTACTGTCTATATTATTTTCTTTTTTCAGTTTATCAGCAATTGCTTTTCTCAAATCAGGATATCCCGGTACAGGAGGATAGGAGAAGTATTTACCTTCATCTACCGCTTCCTTGGCGGCTTCCTGTATGTGCTTAGGTGTTTTGAAATCTGGTTCTCCCAGACTTAAACTGATGATGTCTTTTCCCTGGGCTTTAAGTTCCCGTGCCTTTGCAGCCATTGCGATGGTGGCAGACTCAGCCAAGGCATTAATTCTGTTTGAAAGTTCACTCATTGTCCTGAATTTTGAGGTTAGATATTTAAAGCGTTAAAAATATATGTTTTACGAAATAGCAAATTAATTTAAAAAAATATTAAATCTCTATTGCCGAATCTTTTCAGGAGTGAAGTTATTTTTTATTTCATAAAAATCCTCAGATTGCT
>JAHEGY010000223.1:0-2424 GCA_024644875.1 Cyclobacteriaceae bacterium | reverse complement strand
TAGGCTACTTGCTTGGGTATTTTATTATTGCCAATATACTGATGCCGCTGTACTACCGTCTGAAACTTGTGTCTATTTATACATACCTCGAACAACGATACGGCATACGGACATACAAAACGGGTTCCCTGTTTTTCCTGATCAGCCAGACTATGGGTGCGTCCTTGCGTCTTTTTCTTGTTGCCGGTGTATTGCAGATCGCATTTTTCGATTCTTTCGGTATACCATTCATTGTAACGGTTACCGTAACCATTCTTTTGATCTGGGTTTACACTTTCCGGGCGGGTATCAAGACCATAGTTTGGACTGATACCTTACAGACACTGTTTATGCTATTAGCCGTCGTGATCAGCATCTATTATCTTACCCGGGAAATGGATATTTCATTTGCAGATTACCGGACAATGATCGGGGATCATGATTATGCCCAGATCTTTGTCTGGGATTGGCAAAGCAGTAAATTTTTCTTTAAACAGTTTTTTGCTGGCGCTTTTATCGTGGTGGTAATGACCGGACTGGACCAGAATATGATGCAGAAGAACCTGACTTGTAAAAGCTTAGGGGATGCGAAAAAGAATATGTATTGGTTCAGCGCCATCCTGGTCCCGGTGAATTTCCTGTTTCTCAGCCTTGGCTTGTTGTTGTATATGTATGCTGAGCAAAACGGAATTTCACTTCCTGCAAGATCAGATGATCTTTATCCGATCCTTGCCTTGAATCATTTTACGGTATTTATTGGTATTGTTTTTCTGCTTGGGATTATAGCTGCGGCTTTCTCCAGTGCAGATTCAGCTTTGACTGCTTTAACTACCGCTTTTTGTGTTGATTTTCTGAACCTGGAAGATAAATCTGAAAAGGCCAAAAGGAATGCCCGTTTAAGGGTACATATAGCTTTCAGTATCATTTTGTTCCTGGTGATCGTCATTTTCAGAATTATAAATAACGATAGTGTGATCTCTGTTGTTTTTACCGTGGCCGGTTATACCTACGGACCGCTGCTGGGATTATATTCCTTCGGTTTATTTACAAAAAAACAGGTGATAGATAAGTTTGTCCCTGTTATTGCGGTACTTTCTCCTGTTCTTGCTTATATAATAAGTTTAAACTCTGAATGGTTGTTCTGGGGATATAAATTTGGGTTTGAAGTGTTGATCCTTAATGGACTGTTGATGTTTATTGGCTTGCTGATCATTTCCAGGAAAACCATGGGAAATACTGTTACAAGTGATTAGCACAAGATCTTACTTCCATTCCTGAAATCGGACTTTTTGACATCATTATTGTACTTCAGGTTTCGCAATTACAAGTTCATTCTTTAATCCATGAATTCAATTACTAAATATTACTACTAATAAACTTAACTCTTTTCATATTTTCAGCCTGATGATAATAAGTGCATTCAGGATACGAATCCTGGACTTGAGTTAAATACTGAGATTATAAACCCAATTGTGGTAGCCGCTTAAAGAAGTTCCCTGGCCGGATCCCAGAATACTTCATCAAAGTTTTCAATCTGATTTTCCCTGATCAAGATACCTTCTGATTTCAGCAGGTCCTCCATTGTACTTCCTCCAAAATAAATTTTCCCGGTCAAAATTCCATTTCTGTTAACCACCCTGTGCGCAGGGATATCCTGTCCGAATGAACCGTTCAATGCCCATCCAACCATTCTGGCACTGCTTTTAGTTCCCAGGTAGTTGGCAATGGCACCGTAAGAAGTCACCCTGCCTGAAGGAATAAGTTTAACCACATCAAATACATCCTGAAAGAAGGAGGATTTGTCCATTCTGTTCTTAATTAAAATTCAAAACCAATATCTATCGAGTTTTGTGTTAGAAAAACTTAAATATATCATAGGTAATTTGCTTAATTATGGATCATCATCGAATTTCAACAATTTTAAAACTAAGGAGCCTTAACGTATGAAATAGAAAAATAAGTATTTAAAGGCTTAATTCGTTAATTTTGCTTTTATTTTTAAATATATGCACAAAATGTATCCGAAAATAATTTTTTCCTTGTCACTGATCATCATTCTGACCTCCTGTGGAAATGATAAAGGTTCAGTGGAAAACAATGCGGCAACTCAACTACAGAATGTCGTTGTTATCATAGGTGATGACCATGCTGCCGGTGTATTAGGAAGATTAGGCAATAATATAATTAAAACCCCGAACCTGGATAAACTGTCTGATCAAGGATTATTATTTGCTAATGCGTTTGCTAATTCTCCCTTATGCAGTGCCTCCCGGCAATCACTCCTGACCGGTAAATACCCGCATGCAACAGGCGTCACTCTTCTGACTACCTCTTTCCCGGAAGAGCAGGTTACTCTGGCCGATCACCTGAAAACATCTGGATTCAAATCAGCAATAATCGGAAAAAACCATTTTAATAATGGATTAAACCATGGTTTCGATATAA
>JAHEGY010000042.1 GCA_024644875.1 Cyclobacteriaceae bacterium | reverse complement strand
CGATTCGCGAATGGGCCTATGATAGAGAATCTCATATAGGAAGGTTTGATAAAGGACTCGACGAAGCTAGGTTAAAAGAATGGATAGTAATTAATATGAAAGAGGACTGGAAGGTCATTTATCCTTTTGAATTAAATTAACAAAGCATTGGATTAAAAGTACTGACAAAAGTATCAAAGTAAAATCCAGGCTTGCCGGATAGATTCAGATCAATTCCTGAACGAAATGAAAGGACTAAGTAATACGAAGTACCTTCACTAACACGATATGTAAAACAATTACTGGATAGTTTTAATTTTAAGGGTGTTACAATTATTAATACTTACAGGGGTTTGACAGGGAATTGCGTTGAAATGCAAAACATTTTATATTCGCTACCTTTTTAGCAACTTAATAAAGTGCACTGACCTAAGTATACATGACTTTATAACAAAAAAACAAACAAAACGAATACTCAGAATAGTATTGTCTTTAGCCACCATAATCTCGCTGTTTTTCGTACCATGGATTTTGATATGGGCATGGTTAGCACCACTACCAGATACGGTTCGAGAACAGGTAAATGATGCTCTTGGTTATGGATTTGATGGAATTATTGTTTATGTAGATGAATCTGGCAAACCACCAGCATTTTATTCAGCCGGCTGGCATGACCGAAAAAATAAAATCCCTGCCGACCCAGAAGCTTTATTCAAAATTGCCAGTATTGGCAAGTTATATGATGCTGTTGCTATCACTAAATTAGTAAAAGATAACCGTTTGTCTCTGGATAAAACGCTCGCTGATTACTTTCCAGAATTTGTGGGAAGAATTGAAAATGCAGAAAAAATAACCTTGAGGATGATGGTGCAGCATCGAAGTGGCATACCGAATTTAACCGATACCCCAAACTTCTGGACAGACCCACCGAAAACCAGTAAGGAGGCGCTTGAACGAGTACTTGACTTACCGGCCAATTTTGAACCCAATGAAGACTATGAATACTCAAATACCAATTATTTGTTGATTTCTGAACTCATTGAAAAGGTGGTTGGTCATACCAAATTCCAATTCATCAAGGAAGAAATTCTAATACCACTAAAGCTGAATAACACCTTTGGTTCGCTCAACGAGGTGAATATAGACCATCTGATGAGTGGATACTATGTTGGCATTGAGGATGATATCAAAACAGCTGATTATGGCTCAATGATAGCCACCGCAGAGGATCTGGGCATATTTTTACGGGCCTTAAACGATGGATCATTGTTTGATGAAGGGGAACAGGAAATCTATTCCTCCATCTACGTGTATGAACATACGGGTCTGATTCCCGGCTATCAGAGTATTGCAAAATACCGCAAAGACATCGACACGGTTGTCATTCAATTTGTGAATACAACTGATTTTGATGGATATAACTGGAATTTATCGGAGATTGTATATAATCGTATTGTAAAAATATTGAGAAGTAAAAAAAGCTCATAACCATGTATATGCAAGCAGGAGATTATAAATTAATAATTCGGATCTGACTAATTATTTTAGTAGCTTAAGTATAATTCTCAACTTAAGGATTAAGAATTATGCCTATTCTAAAAAAACTCATTATCCTGTCAATCCTGTCTTACTTTCTCATTGAACCTGTTATATCACAAGACTTAGAAGTTGATGAGGAAATACCACAAAAGGAAAATATAAGATATCCTAACATTATAAAAATCAATTCTCTGGCTCTTGTCTTCAATAATTTATCATTATTGTACGAGAGGGGAATTATTCCCAGAGTATCAGCAGGAATTGGAGTAGGTTATAAATATGCAGGTGCTGCACCAAAATTGTTAACAGTTGAAAATTCAACAATTGGTGTACAATATGATAAAATCAAAGGATTTACTATTACCCCTGAAGCCAGATATTACATCAAATCATGTGACCCGGGAAAATTGGAAGGATTTTATGCTGGTTTATATTTAAGGTATACCGGTTATACCACGACCGCCGGCTTTGAATATATCCCTGAAGATAATTTACCTGAGTATTACAATTCGGATATTACTTTAAGGGAATTTGGAGTAGGTATTCAATTGGGTTACCAACTGATTATCAAGGAAAGATTTAGCATCGATTTTTTATTTCTGGGGCCACGATTTTCGAGTTACCACTTTAGCTACGAGTTTGACCAAGAACCAAGCCAGGAATTTCTGGATGACTTATCAGAATATCTGAATGAGGTTGTTGATCGGTTTGGTCTCGATTATAATGTTGATATACAAAAAGAGGGCGAAGCTAAAGCAAACACTACGTTTTCGTTTGCCAATGTCCGTTTCGGGCTTTCCTTAGGTTTTGCATTTTAACTGCAAAAAAAGATATATTAAGTAACTTCGAATAACACAATTAATCTATTATTAGAAAAATATTTTGTATTTTTTTTACCTTCCTATTTCTGGTCACTAGTAATCATTTAGAGAATAAGACCTAAAGTAAAGAATTCTCATCAAAACACCTTACTGATTGTGTCAGGTGATCTGGGCTATAATAACAATCCTTTTTCGGTTATGATAAATAAACACCACTGTTGATCCAATTCGCCAATTAAGAAAATAAATCATAGTAATGACCTGCCGCCATATAATACACATCTATACAGCATACCTGTCAATGCGAGTTATCCGTTATTCCACCTCCATTTTGCCTTGCAGGCAAACTAGCTTTATATTGCTTCTAATAGGGTATATGCAAGTCCAATTGCAAGTCCGCCCGAAAATCCGACAGCCTAAAAGAGGGGAAAATTTTTTAACTTTAAACTGTTAGATATAAAAAAACTACATTATGAAAATTACTATAATTTCTTACACAATATTCTTACTTGGTTCCGTGATTTTAGTTTCAGGCTGCTCAAAACCAGATGATTTTCCATCGTTTCAAACTTACAAAATCGATTCCATAGGTAGTCATATGGGACAAACTGATTTAGCAGACCTGGATAATGATGGAGATCTTGACTGGGTGGTCGGGGAAGCACCCTGGAGTAATAGCGGAAACCTTTGGTGGTGGGAGCATAAAAATGCAAATGAATGGACGCGGCACTTGGTAGGCACTGCAAATAGTGATGTTGGAGGTGACTGTTATGATATAAATGGAGATGGTTGGATAGACTTTTGGGGTGGGTCTATCCTATTTATGAATCAAAAAGATGGTTCTTTTTCAAGGCATGAAGTCGGAACAATTTTCTCACATGACAGTCAATTCGGTGATATTGATGGTGATGGAAATATAGATGCGATTGCAAATTCAGATAAATACGGACTAGTCTGGTACAGCATCCCTGCGGATCCTACAGAGGTATGGATTGAACATATGGTTCAACCCATATCTAATCATAAGATACACGGAGGTGTTTCCCCATTTCCTATGGGTGATGTGGATGGAGATGGAGATACTGATATCGTAACAGGACAAGCATGGTATAGGAATTTAACTGGCGACGGATTGGAGTGGGAAGAGATTCAGAACATTGATTTTGGTGAAAACCATAAATATGGAATTGCTTTAAAAACATGGATCATTGATTTGGATCAGGATGGTGATAATGATTTTGTTCAGTCAGAGGCCGATAATCCGGATGGCCGTGTAGCATGGTTTGAAAATGATGGAAGCGGTAATTGGACCACTCATATTATTAAAGATAAGGGCGATGGTCAGGATTTCCATTCCTTAATCGTGGCTGATTTTGATAACGATGGTGATTTAGATGTTTGCTCCGGGGGTGGACCACTATCACAAAAACCACACAAAGTTTATATATGGGAAAATATTTCTAATAATGAATGGCTGGAACATGTTATTGCAAATGTTCCCTGTCATGAAGCAGTAGGTGGCGATGTTGACAATGATGGTGATATCGATATTTGTACCAAACCCTGGACTACCGGAAACATTCATTACTACCTTGAAAATCAAATGAAATAGTAGATTCCTATTTGATAATCTTGCCAATTTAATTGGATGGCAGTCATTCCTTTAGGCAAGACCTTGTAATACAGAGGGATGAAGAGTAATGAAAATGCTTCCAACATGCACTTTTACACGGCACTTACATTGTCTCTTATCAATCTCTCAGACTTGTAGTTGCCTTTAATCAGATCAGACACTATCTTGGTAAAAAATGACATGATGTATATTTATATGCCGTTAACTTCTATTTTGTTATGAGAGCATATCTACTTATTATTTTTTCAATCTTCGCTGCTAAAGTTTACAGTCAGGAATATAGTCATCAAAAAGTTCAAATTTTGATAGATTCACTTACCTCAATATCGACGAAATTCGATCACAGATCAGTTATAGGCATGGATGGAGATGTGCCAATAATTGTAGATGATACATTGTACAGTGTTTATGATAACTGGACAGGTTTAAACATTTATCGAAATGCAAATTATATAGACAATGATGTGCATAAAGTATTTCACAAAATTGTTAAAAAAGGGAAATCTCAAGATTTCATTCAAATGACCAAAAGTGATTTTCCTAATATGCGTGTTTATGGTTATTGGGCTCTAAAGCAAAGTAAAAGTAAGAATACAGATAAAGTTTTATCGATATTAAGCGATGACACCGAAACTGTACAGTTCATTACAGTTGGAGACACATTACGGCGATATGAGGTAAGTGAAATTATTAAAATACTCAATTAAATAAATTCATAACGGTACCTAAGAAGCGGATAAACTGCACAGTTTTCACCAAAATGAAAGCATTGTAATTGATGGAAATATTATAACTTCAACAGGACCATCGACTGGATTAAATGTTGCATTCAGTCTACTTGAGATGTTAACAGATAAAGAGAATGTCGATTTGGTGAAAAAGTATATGAGATTTGCGTGAGATAAAAAACGGCCTACCTGCAACATCAGTGCATATAAAAGTTAGAGAGGTGGAATTCAGAGTATTGGTATTCCCGGAAAAAACCATCCCATGTATTGGCCTGAGTGGATCTCTAATGCTGAGAAAGTCTGGTTCAATGATCAATATGATTATTATGATTTGTTTGTAGGCAGGACAAAACCGAAGCATTTTGGTTATGCTTTAGGTTTTTATCTTGTTGGTAAATATTTTGATCGTAATCCCGTGGAAACTGCATCATCTTTGTATGAAACCCCTGCAGAATCTTTCATTAATAATATGAATAAAGCTAATGAATGATCAGGCTTTAGCTATCAAGCAAGTTATATGCTTGCCTCCTGCTGCTGTTCCTCTTTGCATAGCATTTCTTCTATCGCTATCTTTAGAAAAATAATCTTGAAACTATTACGGGCATGCCATTTTAGCAGTGAAGCGTTAACGCCAATGAATAATCAAAAAACATTTGACTCCACAGTGTAAAAAGCAGATATGAAAAAGCTACCGATATTGATTATTTACTTATTTTTTTGCTTTAACCTTTCAGCAAAAGAATTCCATGTTACAAAAACCGGAAATGATAATAACGATGGAACATTTGAATCGCCATTTTTAACCATTCAGACCGCGGCAGACATTGCTCAACCCGGTGATGTAATAATTGTTCATGAAGGAGTTTATCGGGAACGAATTAATCCTCCCCGTGGAGGCACCTCCGATGAAGATCGCATAGTTTACCGGGCTAAAAGTGGAGAAAGGGTTTCGATAAAAGGTTCTGAAGTTATAAAAGGATGGAAAAATGTAGAAAATGGGATCTGGACTATTACCATTCCCAAGGCCTTCTTTGGTGAGTTTAATCCATTCCAGGATGCCATTTTCGGTGATTGGTTCAACAACAAAGGCAGATTGCATCATACTGCCTGTGTATATTTGAACGGACACTGGTTGAGGGAAGCTGAAGATAAAGCAACTGTATTTGCCTCCTCAGAAGAAAACGCACTTTGGTTTTCCATTTCTGATGGAAAAGAGACCACCATCTGGGCACAGTTTGGAAAGAGCAATCCAAATAATGACCTGGTAGAGGTAAATGTTCGACAATCGATCTTTTACCCGGAAAAAGCAGGCATGAACTATATCACAGTGAGCGGTTTTATTCTGGAGCATGCAGCAACTCCCTGGGCACCCCCCACTGCAGAACAAATAGGATTAATAGGTACACACTGGTCCAAAGGTTGGATAATTGAGAATAATACAATTCAATATACTTCCTGCGTGGGTGTTACTCTTGGTAAATATGGAGATGAATGGGATAATAAAGCCGAATCGGCATTTGGATACAACCAAACCATTAAGCGCGCTTTGGACAAGGGTTGGTCAAAAGAAAATATTGGCCATCATATTGTGCGAAATAATCATATCCGGTATTGCGGCCAGGCTGGGATAGTTGGCAGTATGGGGGCTGCTTTTTCAAAGATTACAGAGAACGAGATCCACCACATCTACCTCTACTGGCATTTTTCGGGAGCTGAAATGGCTGGCATAAAGTTTCATGCACCCATTGATACGGAAATTAGCAACAATCATATTTACCGCTGCGGGCATAACGGGATATGGCTTGACTGGATGACCCAGGGAACCAGGGTGAGCAGAAATCTAATGCACGACAATACCAAAGATATTTTTGTGGAAGTAAATCACGGGCCTTTCCTGATCGATAACAATCTTCTTCTATCGCCGTTCAGTATTCTTGAATCCTGCGGAGGTGGAGCATATGTTCATAATCTTATTGCCGGTGAAATAAGAAGGAGAGCTGAATTAGAGCGGGAAACGCCCTATCATAAACCGCATAGCACAGAGATTCTTGGTCTTTCGAAAGTTATTGGTGATGATGAACGGTTTTATAACAACCTGTTTGCTGGTGGTAAAGGCCTGGTGGTTTATGGTAATGATGCCGAAAACCTGCAAGCCGGAGGAAATGTTTATTTGAATACAGCTTTGCCCAGTATACAAGAAAAGGATGCCCTGGTTTTGGAACACAATTCTACGGAATTGATACTGGAAGAAAAATCAGATGGCTGGTGGTTGGAAATGAATATCGAGGTTAAAGATCTTACCAAACAAGATCGTAAAATAATCACCACACAAACTCTTGGTGAGGCAATGATATCCGGGGCGATTTATGAAAATCCTGATGCAACTCCATATACATTAGAGATAGATTACTATGGAGAGAAAACAAGAAATAAAAAACCATCACCCGGGCCATTCGCAAATCTTAATGAGCAGTCTATCAGGCTTTTGGTATGGCCGAGGTAACGAAAATTATAGAATAACCAGCACTAGCAAAGTATAAGAGGCATCAATACACGCTTTATTTTTAAGTTGTGCTTCATTCTGATAAAATAATCGCAAAACATAAAAAAAGAAAACAAAACAATCTACCTTATTGTGATTAAGGCTGGCCTGTTTAGTTATGTATAGATGATCCGGTTAAGATACGCATTCCTGAACCGACCGTCCGGATCATATGTTTTTAACAATTGAAGGAAATCAGGGAACCTCTCGTACGATTCCTGGATAGTTTTCTTATTAATTGTATAAAGTTTCCCCCAGTGCGGCCGTATACTAAATGGTGCAAGGGCAGCTTCAATCAATGGTAATAGTTTTTGTACTTCAGGCCAATTGGATTTCCACGTAAAATGAATTGCTACGGTGTCTCTCTTGTAAAACTGGCTCATCCAGAGATTATCTGCCGCTATGGTTCTTATTTCGGAAATATATAAATATGGCAAAAATTTGTCTCCGAGTTTGGCAATTGCCCTGATAGCTTCTCCCGCATGTTCAATAGGGACAAAAAATTCTGATTGCAGTTCGTCAAAGGCCGAAGGCATTGCGTTAATCCTGAAATGTGGTAGCCTGTCATACCAAGGGCCAACCTTTCCCATTTGATCTGTACATGCTTCAGCTGACATATCAATGATCGGGTGAATATTTCTGTCACACAACCTGCCTCCAAAAAATTCGGAACCAAGATCAACCACAGGTTGGTCAACACGACGCTTTATCCAGGCCTGATCAAGAATATCATTTTGCCATTTGGTAAATAAACAAACACTATATCCACTGGACATAATTTCATCAAAATTCCCAATTACGTTCTCAAGAGGGAGATCAAGGTAAATATCCTGCCGGGCATCATATGTAGGTTGTATCTCCAGAACCAAACGTGTGATAACTCCAAGCCCACCTAAGTTAACAACCAATCCATCAAAAATATCTGGATTAATTTCCCGGCTCAGATTGAGAAGTTGACCATCTGCCAAACAAATCTCCATTTCCCTCACCACTGTTGCAAGACTCCCATTTTCTGTTCCAGATCCATGTGTCCCGGTTGCACAAGCTCCGGCAACAGTAACCTGAGGAAGGGAAGCCAGGTTTGCTAGTGCAAATCCTCGTTCATGCAATTGAGGAGCCAATTCTTCGTATTTGATCCCTCCCTCAATGGTAACGGTACTGTTGGATTCATCAATGGAGATAATTTTGTTTAGTTTTCTAAGCGATATCTGGGTCAACGGGCTATCAGCTATATCATTGTAACTGTGTGTAGAACCAAGCCCTTTTTTAAATCCAACTTTACTCATCAGTTCCTGCAACTCTTCGACTGAAGAAGGCTCTTCCAGGTTCTTAGCCTTAAAAATAATGTTTCTTCCCCAGTTTCTTCGCTCTAATAATGTAACCTGTTCCGGTTCTTTTGATTTTTTCGGTAAACAGGAGACCAATGGATTCAATATTGTCCCGGCAATAGCCAGGGAAGAAGTTTTTATAAAATCATTTCTTTTCATAAAACAACAGGTTGGTTCGTTAAAAAATAAAAAATGGATCCTACCCAAGATATAAAACTTTGAGATAATTTAAAATCATAGTCTTCTTCATTTCAAATTCCGATATTTTATATTCAGATGTACCCGTAAAAAGCCATAAAACGGTTTATTCTGTTATCGGGGATCTTTTTGCATGGTTATGTATTCTGTATTTTATTATATTAAGTGCTACTATTCTAAAACGCAAAGAAATCAAATGATAGAATTAATCCCTGATTTGTGGGTGAAGAATTTATCCCATTCTACCGGAATACAAGGTGCAGACTTGAGAATCGCATTTTTATGAGAATTATATAGATTTTGATTTAAATATTAGATGCAACATAGAAAGGGTCAGGAAATATTTAAAAAATTGAATGGGCCTTAGGCTGAGACAAATATTGCTTGAAATTTGTTTATAAATTATGGAAGATCCTTAACAGTCGGGTAAAAGCAATTTTTTCTTTGGCTCGCTTGTAGATTTCAAAAAGAAATCACTACATTTGTCTTTATCTCAAATAATAATCATTATCATCTAATAGTTATTAATGGAAATAAAAGAGATTGTAAATAAACTTTCAGAAAAAGGACTAAGAGTCACACCACAGCGGATTGCTATTCTAAGTGCAATCATTAAATTAAACAATCATCCCACAGCCGAGAATATTATTGAATATATCAAAAAAAACCATCCAAACATTTCAGTAGGAACGGTGTATAAAGTTTTAGATTCTTTGGTTGAGAACAATCTGTTAAAAAAGGTAAAATCCGAAAGCGGCATCATGCGTTATGACCCGACACAGTCCAACCATCATCACCTGTATTGTGCGCAAACGGATAGAATCGAAGATTATGAAGATGAAAAACTCGATGAACTTATCACAGGTTACTTCAATCAGAAAGGTATAAGAAATTTTAAAATTCAAAACATACAGTTACAAATCACAGGTACATTTAAGTAAAAAATTATGGATAATTCACAAAAAGGAAAATGCCCGGTAATGCACGGGGCAATTACTTCATCAGAGTCAACTGTTACAGATTGGTGGCCCGAAACCCTTAATCTGGACATTTTACATCAACACGACACCAAAACCAACCCCCTGGGTGAGGATTTTAATTATCAAGAGGAATTGAAAAAGCTGGATGTTGAGGCTTTAAAGAAAGATATGCACGCCTTGATGACTGATACCCAGGAATGGTGGCCTGCCGACTGGGGTCATTATGGAGGATTGATGATACGTATGGCCTGGCATGCTGCAGGCACCTACAGAATATCCGACGGCCGAGGCGGTGGTAACACAGGAAATCAACGTTTTGCACCGCTCAATTCATGGCCGGACAATGTAAGCCTGGATAAGGCAAGACGTTTACTTTGGCCCATCAAGAAGAAATATGGCAATAAAGTCAGTTGGGCAGATCTTTTGATTCTGGCAGGAAATATTGCTTATGAAAGTATGGGTTTGAAAACTTTCGGATTTTCCTTTGGACGTGAAGACATCTGGCATCCGGAAAAAGACATCTATTGGGGAGCTGAAAAAGAATGGCTGGCACCAAGTGATGAACGTTATGATAATGTCGATAAGCCATCAACCATGGAAAATCCGCTGGCAGCGGTACAGATGGGATTGATTTATGTTAATCCTGAGGGTGTAAATGGAAAACCCGATCCGATGAAGACTGCTGCCCAGGTGCGGGAAACCTTTGCACGTATGGCGATGAATGACGAAGAAACCGCAGCCCTGACCGCAGGTGGGCACACCGTAGGTAAGACTCATGGTAATGGCGATGCAAGTATCTTAGGACCCGACCCTGAAGCTGCTCCTGTAGAAGAGCAAGGTCTCGGATGGTCTAACCCACACAAATCAGGCGTAGGGCGATATGCAGTGACCAGTGGACTCGAAGGTGCTTGGACTACAAATCCGATAAAATGGGATAACGGTTATTTCGAGATGCTGTTTAACCATGATTGGGAATTACGCAAAAGCCCTGCGGGTGCCTGGCAATGGGAACCGGTAGACATCAAGGAAGATGAAAAACCGGTTGATGTAGAAGATCCTTCAATTCGACACAACCCAATGATGACTGATGCGGACATGGCCATGAAAGTTGATCCTGTTTACAAAGAAATCTCGCTGAAGTTTATGAAAGATCAGGAGTATTTCTCAGAAACTTTTGCCCGGGCCTGGTTCAAATTAACACATCGGGACATGGGACCAAAATCTCGTTATTTTGGACCGGATGTACCAGAGGAAGATTTGATTTGGCAAGACCCGGTTCCGGAAGGTCCTGCTAACTATGATGTAGATGCCGTAAAAGAAAAAATTGCAGCTTCCGGACTTTCTATTTCAGATATGGTAAGCACAGCCTGGGATAGTGCACGTTCTTTTCGTGGTTCAGACCTGCGGGGAGGAGCCAACGGAGCACGCATTCGCCTGGCACCACAAAGAGACTGGGAAGGAAATGAACCTAAACGCCTGGCTCAGGTTTTGTCTGTCTTGGAACCGATTGCTGCTGAATTCGGAATCAGTGTTGCAGATACGATCGTACTGGCGGGGAGCCTTGGTATTGAACAGGCAGCAAAAGCTGCAGGATTTGATGTTTCCGTACCTTTTGCACCGGGGCGAGGAGATGCTTCCGAGGAAATGACGGATGCGGATTCTTTTGCTCCACTTGAACCGCTTGCTGATGGCTATCGCAACTGGATGAAAAAGGACTATGTGGTAAGCCCCGAAGAATTAATGCTTGACCGAACCCAGCTAATGGGATTAACTGCACCGGAAATGACGGTACTCGTTGGAGGTATGCGTGTATTAGGGACCAATTATGGAGGTACCCAACACGGTGTCTTTACCGACAATGTGGGTGCTTTGAGCAATGACTTTTTCGTTAACTTGACAGATATGGCAAATACGTGGAAGCCGGCAGGAAACAACCTGTATGAAATCCGGGATCGTAAAACAGATGAACCTAAGTGGACGGCCACTCGTATGGATCTTGTTTTTGGTTCCAACTCCATTCTTCGTTCATATGCAGAAGTGTACGCACAGGACGACAATAAAGAAAAATTTGTCCATGATTTTGTGAAAGCATGGGTGAAGGTTATGAATGCAGACAGATTTGATTTAAAATAGTTCATATATAACTACCAAACCCCATGAAACTTGATCTAAAAAACTTAGTTTGAAGTATATGGGGTTTGAATTTCCTACTCAAATACAAGAAATAAGGAAGAGTATAGGCGGTATTGATCCTGTAAAATATGCTGCTACCAGGAATTACGCTGATGGGGCAGTTACACATTTGAGTCCTTACATATCGAGGGGGGTGATTTCAACGAGGAATGTCTATGATCATATTGTTTCCTTAGATCTACCATGGCAGAAGACCGAGAAGCTTATACAGGAATTAGCCTGGAGGGACTATTGGCAGCAGATCTGGATTGCAAAGGGCAAGCAGATCATGTCTGACCTGAAAAATAAGCAAACTCCAGTAACAAACTATGAAGTACCTCAAGTCATCGTAAATGCCAATACGGGTATCGAAGCCATTGATAAGGCTATCCAAGAACTCTATGAAACAGGCTATATGCACAACCATATGCGCATGTACGTAGCTTCAGTATGCTGTAATATTGCAAAATCTCACTGGCTGACACCGGCAAAATGGATGTATAGTCATTTATTTGATGGGGATCTGGCCAGCAATCACCTTAGCTGGCAATGGGTAGCCGGAACCATTTCAAAGAAAAAATACTATGCCAACCAGGATAATATTAACAAATTCTTTTATAGTTCGCAGAAGAATACCTTCCTGGATATTGAGTATGACCAGTTCAACAGACTGAAAACTCCGGAGGTATTGTCAAATACAATTCCCTTTGATCTTGAGACATCGCTTCCTAAATTCAAAAGACCTATTCTGGAGAATGATAAAACCACACTGGTCTACAACTACTACAATCTTGACCCTTCCTGGCATCCGGAAGAAGATATGCAACGCATTCTCTTGCTGGAAACTTCTTTTTTCAAGGAAAATCCTGTAGGTAAGCATTGTATAGATTTTGCTCTTAACCTTGCTAAAAACATTAACAGGATCCAGGTGTTTGTTGGCGAATTCTCAGAGTTGCTGGAGCAGGTAAACTCAGATCATGTGGTCTTCAAGGAACATCCCACAAATAGCCATTATCAGGGAAAAGAAGAACCTCGGGAATGGCTGTGTAATGTGACAGGGTATTTCCCGTCATTTTTCGCCTTCTGGAAAAAATGCAAGAAAGTATTAAAGCCATGAAGAAAGCAATTAACCTCATTTTCCCCAATCAGCTCTTCGCTGAAAGTAAATTGTTAGAAAATGGCCATGAGGTATATTTGATAGAAGAATATCTTTTCTTCAGACAATACCGGTTTCACAAGCAGAAGATCGTATTTCACAGAGCCTCAATGAAATACTATCAGCGATACCTGGAAGAAAAAGGCATCATAGTTCAATACATTAATTCAGATAACATAAAATCTGATATTTCCGGATTCGCAAAGGCATTAGAAGAAAGCAGTATTTATGAAATACATGTAATTGATCCCGTGGATAACTGGCTGGAAAAAAGGATCAAATCGATGGCTGGGGATTGTGACCTTAAGATATATGACAACCCGCAATTTCTCAATTCCAAGGAGGACCTTACTTCATTTTTCAGGACTGATAAAACATCTTTTTTTCAAACAACATTTTATAAGCAGCAGCGTAAAAAGCGTGGGATATTGATGGATGAGGAGCAACAACCCATTGGGGGTAAATGGACTTACGACACGGACAACCGAAAGAAATATCCAAAAGGGAAAATCCCACCTCAGGTACATTATCCTGGTCCATCTGACTTTTGGGATGAGGCGATCGAATATACAGAAAAGAACTTCGGGGATAATCCCGGATGTATATCGAAAGAACGGTGGTATCCCATTACACATCAGGAGTCAGCAGAGTGGTTGGATCAATTCCTGACATATAGGTTCTATGATTTCGGAGTATACGAGGATGCAATAGTTAAGGAACATTCCATCATAAACCACAGTGTGCTTTCACCTTTGATCAATGTGGGACTGATCCTTCCTGAAGAAGTGGTTGACAAAATTCTTGCATATGCCAGTAAAGAAGATATCCCTGTTAACTCTACAGAAGGGTTTATCAGACAGATCATTGGCTGGAGGGAATTTATGAGGGGAATGTACATTTGCAAGGGGAGCTATTCAAGAACTCGAAACTTCTGGAATTTTGATCGAAAGATTCCAGACAGCTTTTATAATGGAACGACCGGAATAGAACCTATTGATCAAACCATCAATAAAATACTGAATACCGGTTACTGTCACCACATAGAAAGGCTGATGATAGTGGGCAATTTCATGCTGCTTTGTGAATTTGATCCCGATGAGGTTTACAAGTGGTTTATGGAGATGTTCATCGATGCCTATGACTGGGTGATGGTTCCAAATGTTTATGGAATGAGCCAGTTCGCTGATGGTGGAACCTTTGCCACCAAACCCTATATAGGAGGCTCAAATTATATCAAAAAGATGAGTGATTATCCCAAAGGTGACTGGGAAAAGATCTGGGACGGGTTGTTTTGGCGATTCATTGATAAGCATCAGGATTTCTTTACTTCGAATCCGAGAACATCAATGCTTGTTAATACTTACAATAGGATGTCTGAATCGAAGCAAAGAGATCACATAAAAACTGCTGAGATCTTTATCCAAAATAAACTAAACGTTGTATAAACAGTTATAAGCTGAATAAAATCATGGTTATTAACAGACTGTATAGATTATTTATTGATATAGATTAAAGCCAAATCCTGTCTTATGATTAAATTTAAAGTAAGTTGAATGGAGGTCATCCTTATGTATATTTTAAGGAAAGATTGATTAAACTCATGATCATGAATTCGTTTAGTGATAAAGGATCCACAGTCCAATAAGTATTCAAACCGAAAATTCCAGTGGTATTCTGGATACTCAGTCCCATTCCGCTTTGGATTGTATTTTACCAATAACTATCTTTAGGTAAATAAAGATTATAGCATAACCACTGGGTCATTTTTACGGCCTGGGGTTCTAAGTAATTATAAAACAAATTTTGAACTATCTTTTAGGCATCCTTATTTTGATATCTGCCATGAATGCGCACATAATTTTCGATTTTAACAAGAATTCAAATATCGAAGGCTGGAGAATTGTCGACGATGTTGTCATGGGAGGAAGATCCTCCGGTAGCTTTAAATTAAGTCCGGAAGGTTTTGGACTGTTCGAAGGCCAAATATCATTGGAAAATAATGGTGGATTCTCATCTGTGCGCTACCAGTTTAAAAAATTAAAAGTAAATGAGTCCAGCAGTGTAATTCTCAGACTCAAAGGAGATGGCAAGAACTATCAATTCAGGGTTAAAGATAATTTGGGCACATATTATTCATATATTGCTTCTTTCCAGACCTCAGGTGTGTGGGAGGAAATCGAAATTCCACTGAAGGATATGTATCCTTCTTTCAGGGGCAGGAAACTGGATTTGCCAAATTTTGCACATGATTATATTGAAGAAATCGTTTTTTTAATTGGTAATAAAACGCCCGAGAAATTCAAACTACTAATTGATAAAATAGAAGTGAAGTAGAATTTAATTTTAGAAAGATTAAGATTTCATTCAACAATAGATAAACACAAATAAGATAAGTAATTATTAAAGCAATTAGTAGATATTCATACTAATCAAAAAAATAAAGCAATGAGTTCACACGAAATCGACTACACAATTCATGGGGATGACATGCAGGTAGTTTCTATTGAATTAGATCCACTGGAAACCGTAATAGCCGAAGCTGGTTCAATGAATTGGATGGATAGTGGTATTAAATTTGAAGCGATAATGGGTGATGGATCACAACCTAATAAAGGAATTTTAGGTAATTTACTGGATGCTGGGAAAAGAGTTCTGACGGGTGAATCTATTTTCTTAACTCATTTTACAAACACGGGACAAGGTAAAAAGGAAGTCAGTTTTGCTGCACCCTATCCGGGAAAAATCATACCAATAGATTTAAATACCGTAAATGGAGAAATCATCTGCCAGAAAGATGCATTTTTATGCGCTGCTAAAGGAACTGAAGTAACCATTGCATTTAACAAAAGGCTGGGTGCTGGTTTCTTCGGTGGCGAAGGATTTATACTTCAAAAGTTAAGGGGTGATGGTCTGGCATTTTTACATGCCGGAGGAACAATAATTGAAAGGGAATTAAAAAATGAAACCCTGTTAATTGACACAGGTTGCATAGTTGCATTTACCCAGGGATTAGATTATGATATTGAAAGAGCCGGAAATTTAAAATCTATGTTTTTCGGAGGGGAAGGCCTGTTTCTTGCAACAATTCGAGGAACAGGAAAAGTTTACTTACAGAGTTTACCATTTTCCCGCCTGGCTGACCGGGTCATCCAACATGCGCCAAAAGCAGGTGGATCTTCTAAAGGGGAGGGCTCGATTCTGGGAGGATTAGGAAGATTACTTGATGGTGATAATTAAATATATTCGTTTGTCTAGAATTTACATGTTTTTTAATACTTTTTGCAAATCCGACCCATTCAAAAACTACATATTATTGACAAACTGTAAGAAAAGCAATGAAAATAAAACAGTCTCTTTTGTTAATCCTCTGTTCCTATGTATGGCATTCTTCATGTAAAGAAACTGCTGCGGTTATACCCCCGGTAAATTACAATGTTCACACCTTTTATTATGGCTGGTATGGAATCCCCGAAGTCGATGGAGCATATACTCACTGGAATCATCAAATTTTACCCCATTGGGCAGATTCCAGCTGGAACAACCAGGGAAATTATCCCGGCGGGGATGATATTGGCGCCAATTATTTTCCACAACCGGGTTGCTACAGCTCAAATGACCCTGAAATCATAGAATTGCATATGCAGCAAATAAAAAAAGCCGGTATCGGAGTGGTGGCCCTCAGCTGGTGGGGTAAAGACTCATTTACGGATCAATCCGTAAGAACATATTTAGACATCGCAAACGAGTACGGATTAAAAATTGCATTTCACATAGAACCGATTTATAAAACCACCGAGGAATTCAAGGCACATCTTGATTATATCAGGATTAACTACTCAGATCATCCGGGCTTATATAAACTCAATGGAAAACCATTCTATTATTTGTATAATTCCTATAAATTAAACTATCAAAAGTGGCAAAGTATTTTAAAACCTGATACCACAACAAGCATACGCAACACCCCTATTGATGGTATTTTTATAAGTCTCTGGACATTAAGGAAAGATGGAGAGTTTGCATTAGTATCTGGATTCGATGGTGTTTATACCTATTATGCCAGTGATGGCTTCCATTTTGGGTCCACAACCTCTAACTGGTCATCAATGTCAGAATATGCGGAGGAGAATGATCTGATTTTTATACCCTGTGTGGGACCGGGTTATATCGATACAAGGATCAGACCATGGAATAAAAAAAATACCAGAAGCAGGGATAATGGACAGTATTATGAAAAGATGTTTATGAATGCCACCAATTGTGATCCTGATTTTATTGGTATTACTTCCTTCAATGAATGGCATGAAGGCACACAGATTGAACCAGCGATACCAAAGAAAATAACTTCCTATACTTATGAAGATTACGGAGAAGATATAGACCCAAATTTCTATATCAAGAAGACAAGAGCTTTAATTAGCGAATATGAAAAGATAGGAAAATTTCCAAATCAGGCTAATAACGAAAACTAACTTCTACCAATTAGTATGTTAACTACATTTCTGGTCTGTTTTGAATTGCATTCCATATTCTGGTTAACTATCTTTAGCTTAAACAATTATTATTTAAATCTGGTCCGTTCAATACCATCGGACTATTGATTTTAATACTTTTCTTAAGGAGATATCTGATTAAAGAATGAAAAAATTAATCCTTTTATTTTTTCCGATTTTTATTTTTCCTGGATGCACAAATAATTCCGGATCTCAGGCTATGAAAAATGAATCAGAGGATGAGAATCTGGTGTTATTTTCCCTTAAGGGAGACCCGGAAAAACCTCTTATAGTTTTTGTTACAGGAGATGAAGAATACCGGTCAGAAGAAGGCATGCCCCAGATCGCCAAAATCCTGAACCAGCATCACGGATTCAACTGCAAGGTACTTTTTGCACAGGATCCTTCAAGACCCGGGATCGTGGACCCGAATTATCTTCATAATATACACGGCCTGGAAAATTTAGTTGAGGCTGATTTGATAATCATATTTACGAGGTTCAGAGCACTTCCTGATGGGCAGATGACTTTGATTGATGACTATCTGAAAAGTGGAAGACCCGTTTTGGGGATCAGGACGGCAACACACGCTTTCAATTTTACAGAGAACGATTCTCTTTCCTCTTACCATCACTATGGTAACTTTAATAATGAGGAAGGACAATGGCAAGGTGGATTTGGGAGGTTAATCTTAGGTGAAAAATGGATCAGTCACCATGGAAATCACGGAAATCAGAGCACAAGGGGTTTAAAAGCGGAAGGCACCGAAGATCATCCCATATGGCATGGTATGGAGGAAGGTTCTATATGGGGACCAACAGATGTTTACGGTGTCAGGCTGCCGCTTCCCGGTGATGCTCAGCCACTTGTTCTGGGACAATGTGTTGATCGATCCATGGAATATGATGAAAACGATCCAAGGTTAGGAATGCGTCCCACTGACTCTGATCTTCCTGAAAAAATTGAAAGGATGGGCAAAATGATTGATCAGAATGATCCTATGATGCCGATAGCGTGGACTAAAAGTTATCAGATTCCCGGTGGGCAGGAGGGTAAGTCATTTACTTCCACGATTGGATGTTCTACGGACCTGTTGGAAACAGGCACGCGGAGACTTATTGTAAATGCTGCTTTCTGGTTACTGGATCTGGAGGTACCGGAATTGGCAAATGTTGAACTAGTTGGCAATTACAATCCCACCGCATTTGGATTTAAAGATGATGATTATTGGGATGACAGAAATATTGTTATTGCCGATTTAAAATAGATTTTTCCAAATAATACGATTGATTAAGATACTATAATAGAGTTTATAACTCAAAGTTTAATTATCTAATGTCAAACTTATTTGTCACTCATTTTTTTGTATGGCAATAACTATATTAATAATAGAAAACCTGATTCTAAAATGAAATTCTTTTCTTATCTGATTGCCTGTGTGATTGTTGGAATACTTATGCCCAATTTCCTGATGTCTCAGGATCAATCCCTGATCAAAAAACACATAATCCCCGCTACCGATGATCATGATACCATAAGGTTCGGACTTCTGATCCCCCCCTCCTACAGTGAGAATGGTCGAAATTACCCGGTGGTTTATTATTTACATGGGTTGAATGGTCACTACGCGGATTGGAAGGCTCAGAGCGTTGCTGAATTTTTTATGGAAAATTCCAAAGATCAAATCATTCCAGAGTGCATGGTGGTATTCCCGGATGGCAGGGAAGGGTTCTGGTGCAATCACTATGATGGGGATCCTTTACTTGAAAATGAAATCATACAGATCCTGATACCCTATATTGATCAAAAATACGCAACGGATAAAGATAAACGATTGGTCATGGGATGGTCAGCTGGGGGTGCGGGAACTATGGTGTTATTCTCTAAACATCCGAAACTCTTTAAAGCTGCATTTTCTCTGGATGGCTCTATTATGACCCCTGAAGATTTCCAGCAATTTCAGGGACAGCGACCTGATATATTTAACAGCTCCGACTACTATTATGAATACTGCAGCCCAAATGAATGGATGGTGCGAAACAGGGAGATGATCTTAGAAAAGCAAGATACGGCCCTTTTTATTACAGCAGCTTTTCTGGCACCCTATCATCAGGATTTACTTTCAATTCTCAAGGAGGAGGGAATCCCATTTTATTATAAAGAATTGGCATGCGAACACCAATTTGGCTGTGTTTTTCAAGGAATAGGTAATGATCTGCTTTCTTTTCTTTCAAAGTCTCTTGAATGAGCTTAATTAAATGCTCTTTTTCAAGCTTTAATAGTATATAACTGCGAATATCTCTCCTGGCACCCTATTAGTCCCTTTAACAAAAGGGCCTTTAGATTAACATCATATGCCTTGTTTATCAATCATTTTTCTCAATTATACCTTTGCAACAAACAAATGTTGTTTTAATTTGCGGATTGGTATGGCCTATGGCCGCCTACTTTTAATTAGCGTGGTAAACAAACTCTTAAAGAATGAAAAATACCTTGTTGTTGATAATTACGGTTCTGCTATATTCATGTGGTCAAGAAAATAAGCCTGCCAATGTTCTGACACATAAAATAGATTTCGAAAAAGAATTAAAAGAAATTGAGAACCTGCGTGACAGTTTCTCTCTAACACTGAAAGAAGGCAGATATGAGGATATTGGGAAATGGGTATCCTCAGATGTTAAGATAATAGGCCCGGGAGGTAGTGGATGGAATAAAATGTATGAGCTGGGAAAAGAGCGAGGAAGATTCCCCTATGACAGCATAATCATGAAACCAAAAGAAACCTATATTATGAACGACACCATGGCCTATGATTGGGGTACAAGTTCTGTATTTTATACCGATGAAGCGGGAAAAACGAAAGAATTACGCAATTCATTTCTAGTAATCCTAAAAAAGGAAAACGGCAAATGGAAATTACATCGTGAGGTAGGTTCCTCGACATTGGAATAGTCTGCTTAGCCAATAAAGAATGTAATTTTTTACTGTTTAGATCTATACTTTTGAATGAATCAACAATTCGTTAACTTATAGCAGATAATTTAGATTTCATTGAATATTCATTTAAATAAACAAAATCAATTCCACCATGAATAACATTATTATATTCTTATTTGCACTGGCACTCGTGTCCTGTGAAAATAAATCAACACAAAATACGGATCAAAAAGAGGAAAGCAATCCCGAAACAATGGTTGCAAGTGAAGTGGAAAAATTAGCTGGGGATTTTAGCTTCACCGAAGGTCCAGCTGTTGATGCAGAGGGCAATGTATATTTCACAGATATTCCTAACCACTTAATTTTAATCTGGACATTGGAGGATCAACTTGATACTTTCCGTGTAAACAGTGGTCGGGCGAATGGATTATATTTTGATAAAGATGAAAACTTACTGGCTTGTGAGGGAGAAAAAGGGCAGATTACATCGACAAGTCCCGATGGTGATTATAAATCCATAGCGACCGAATACGATGGCAAAAGATTCAATCAGACCAATGATTTATGGCCGGACGGAAAAGGCGGTGTATACTTTACGGATCCTAAATATGGGGAGGATGAAAGTGAACTCCCCCAGGATGGAATGCATGTTTATTATATTAGCCCGGACCATACTTCAGTAACGAGGGTATGTGATGATCTCGAGAGACCAAACGGAATACTGGGAACGCCAGACGGAAAAATTCTCTATGTAACTGATACCCAGGCTGGCAAAACTTATAAATATGACATTCAAAATGATGGCTCCTTGTCAAATAAGACGCTCTTCGTTGAGTTTAGCTGTGATGGGATGACAATAGACCAAAACGGAAACGTTTACTTAACCACAGGCGGGAAACAAGACGTGGATATATTTTCTCCTGAAGGTGAATTAAAAGAATCTATTCCAGTACCTGAAAACCCCTCTAATGTTTGTTTCGGTGGTAAGGATAGAAATCAACTTTTTATAACCGCCCGAACTTCATTATACAGGGTAAAATTAAATACAAAAGGAGTAGATTGATTCAATAGTACTGCTCATCCTGAATATTATTGCGGGTTGTCTCCCAAGGAATATCGCCATAAGTACAACCGGGAGATGACATTTTCATAATTTTATTATCCCCTCGCCTATTTGCAGGTAATCGCTGGCTTTTAAACCAAGGCATATAATAGGAGAATAATATAAAAATTTGCAATTGAACCTATTGTTTCCTTATCTTGAATATTTTACTTTCATCATGATCCCAGGCCACTGAACTTCCATACCATGTACCATTTGGCCATCATGGAGAGGTTCTTTTCCCGTTTTAATGATGTTAATTCCCTGATTGATGACTGAAAGATCCTCAATCTTAATATCATGTGACATATATTCATAGCAAGGCCCTTCCTCATCAAACACCTTCACATCATTGATATAGATGCCATTGGCATAACATGGACTCCAGCTTGTCCAGTAGATCCTTGCTTCCTCAATTCTTGAAGGGTCGACATTGACCTTGATCTTAGATTCAAACTCATCTTCCCTGGTTACCCAGTTTTTAGGCTGGTCAAAGGGTTTACACAATTCAACTATATAATTACGTTTTAATTTAAGCCTTTCAACAGGATCGGTAAAATAAATCAAACCTGAATTGCTGACAATTCTAGCAGAAATCTTGATCTGTTCCTGATCAGGCACCCATGAAGTATCCCAGATAACCTGGTACGGATACATATCTGCGTTTCCGATATGATGGGTCATCCGCCCACGAAAGTAGTGGTAATGCCATTGTTTGTATATGCCATCCCCTTCGTAGTTCAAACCATCATAGAATCCAATGTATTCCACCTGGCGAATATTCAGTTTGGGATTTTCCAGACCTATCATTTGGTGTTCCACCAGATCCGAACCATCTTCTATGCCGGTGATATTCGTTTTAAAATCAGCAATTTCAGTATCATAATATATTCTTAAGATTAGCCCATAAATGATATTCTGGGGCCAGTTCCACCTCTGCGCGGTGTCAACGTCAAAGCGGAAGGTATTCTCCCAACCTTCGTTAAGCTGGTCAAGAGGGATATCTGCTATTGGGTAATTATGATGCATATAATCTGATTCCGGTATTGGAATTCCTCTGGCATTCGGCATCCTGATCGATGGATTCCTGTTTATTGAGACCCTCAGGTTCTTCGTATCATCATGCGAACCAAGTTTTTCCACAACCAGCTCAGCCCTTATGGCATGATTTAATTTAATATATTGTCCGAATAATACATGTCCATCATCATGCCTGTTGGCTGGAAAATGACCGGTATTCGTTTTGTAATCCAATCGGCCTCCGACGCGAAGAAACTTGCCCCCTTCTTCCACAGCTTGATTAGGCAACCAGATATATTCCCTGAAAACATCTCCGGGCTTGGGTTGACCGGAAAGGTGAAAACTAATCAAGGATAATAACAAAAAGCTAATAATCTTATTCATTTCCATAAGGTCTAAAAATCAACTGAATGAACCGTCACATCCCCGAAAGTGACGCTTGTGTTGTGTGCGATAAGCAAAGCGCTTCCGGCATGATGGTTTTCCTCCACTTCGATACCCTGAAAATCCCATTCCGGGGGTTCAGGTTCATCGTAAAGCCATAATTTGACCTGGTAGAGCGTTGAATCCCTGCCAATAGTTCTAACCCTGTGCTTCATACCGTATTTCCTATTAAGTTGTATGTTCCGATAGTCTTTATGGGGCTGTTCGATATGGAAATTCACTGAATTCGGTTTAGGCCCATCAAAAATTCTCCATCTGCAGCTATCCAGGTTTTTTGTCAATCGAAATTCGGCAGTAGCCCCCAGGGGATACCACTTCCGGTGTGGCTGAAGGTCATCTTCATCATGACCCGTCCACCGCATGGCAATGGCAGCATGAGATACATTATACGTAGGTGGCCCTTCAGCCGGGGGGGTGAAACCATGGAAGATTACCGAAGTGGATACTTCATAGTTTACCCAGGAAGTATCCCCAAAGGAAATGACCCGGTCATAATATGTATCCAGGTTATGCAATCCCTTATCAGTAATTTCCCAATGACCATCGATTACGTGAACCACATCCTGAATATTACTTACCTCAGACCATTTTATGATATATGGTAAGGGCCAATGACGGTCTTTCTCAAAGGAAAACTCGATCTGTCTTTTGGAGGTATTCTCAGCAGAATCAATTACACTGACAACCACTGTGTTTTCACCGGCATTACAATCATTAACGGTCAGATCGATGTTAAAATCTCCGGTTGCAGCAAGCCGGTGAAGATCGGAACCGATAGTCAATTTCTTTGGTTGTCCACCGTTTAGGGTGTAATTCAGGTCTTTAATACCATTTTCAGCATACACATTACCAAGAATATTGATCCATTTCTGGGTAATTCCAGGTTTCCCGAAACTCTGTTGATCACCATACCAAATATCTATATAGAGGGAAGACTTATCCCTTTTACCTTTTTCACTGCCACAACCATAAATAAAAATAATAATTAATGCCAGCAGGGAAAATCTAGCGAGTATAGAAAATCTATTTATGATCCGGGCCTTCATTGATCCAGATATTCAATAATGGTGCGTTCCACGTGTAGGGTTTACCTAAGACATCCAGATCTCCATCCCCATCGAGGTCAGCAATCTTACCTTCATGGACACCATAACCCTTTGCAATCACCATTTCCCTGAAGTTGCCTTTACCATCTCCCAGCAGGATACGTACCTTTGCATCAGGATTGCCCTCTCCAAACCGCATTTCAGCACTAAAAATATCCATATGACCATCATCATTGAAGTCAATGACATCGATTGTATGGCTGTTATCCAAACCATCCAGTAGTTTTATCTTTTCCCAGGTTCCGGTACCCCGTTTATTTCCTTCCCATTCATGCCACCGGTACATATACATGGGACCAATACCATCTCCGACAGATAGAATGATCTCGGGTCTGCCGCCTTCTATGAATTGTCCTGCTTCACTGCGGCTGAAGGTATAGCTTGCATCGACTATATTTTCAATGAATTTCCCATTATCGTATTTAAACCACCTTCCCCCGCCAATTATGTCTTTCAAACCATCACCATCGATATCCATAAATGCAAGGCCCTCGTGCTCATTAACCGATTGCCAGCCGGGATAGCCATTCAGACCTACAATTGGTTCCATTTCACTATCTATTGAATACTCGTAAATGGTTGTCATTGGCCATTCATCTGTATTTTTCACGTTATCCGGAATCTCAGCAATGACTAAAGCATGGGCGCCCTGGTTCCAGAATACCAGCTCCACGTTACCATCTCCATCCACGTCTCCAAACATTTGGTCGTGATGCTTATTCTCTCCTGACTTTTTTATATAGTATCTTTTCCATGGCTTCTCCGGATCGAAATCAGGATAAGGATTCTCCCACCACCATACTTCATTACTCTGGCTTTCACCAGCAAATACGATATCCGCATCGCCATCACCATCAATATCGTAGCTGGCAGAACCCGCCTCGATACGTAATGGATCAGCATCCACAATATGTCTTTCCCATTGTCCTTCAGAATATTTAAACAGCGTCAATGAGGGAGCGGCAGTTCTTTCAGATATAACAAAGTCCATGGCTCCGTCCTTATCGACATCTACAACAAGTGAAGCAGTCTGCTGATTTCCTGAATTAGGAACTTCAATTTCACCTTTTGTTGAGGACACAAGGCGCCATAAGCGTGTATCATGATCTATTTCATCATTTCTCCAGAGATGAACAAATTTGTAATTATCCCATCCAATACTGGCAATATCGTAATCCCCATCATTGTCCAGGTCGACGACCTGTGTGCCAAGATGGCTTTCTTTTCCTTTATCCAATATAATTTTAGAGAAGGTACCTGTTCCGTCGTTCGCCCACATCTGGAGTTCCAGATCAGGACCTTTATGTTCACAGGTAATAATATCCATATCTCCGTCATCATCCATATCCAGTACGTCCAGGTTGTTAATCGAATATTGGGTAGCAATTCTACGACGCTTCCATTTGGCCGTTCGGTCATAGCCTTGTTCGTACCAGAAAATATTCCCATCCGGTTCAAGTCCTGGGTAACGTTCTTCACAGACTATTACATCGGCCTTACTATCACCATTTATATCTGCAACAGCAACTCGGTCCGCCGGATGGTTAGTGGTTCCTAATTCATAATTTGCCCAGTTTCCGGAACCGTCCCCCGGATTTTCATACCAGACGATGATAAGCGGTTCATGACCACCTTCCGGCCTTCTTCCGGCAGCTATATCGATGTCTCCATCTCCATCTATATCACCTACGCCGATACCTTCATCGGAAGTATTTTGTGCTACAAGTGTTTTCTTCCAATTCCCTTTCTCAGGTTTTTTGGGGATCTCAAAGCAATATATATTACCATCTCCGGCAATGACGAATTCCTCTTTCCCCCCGGCTATGATCTGTGCCTTATTGAATCCCTGGCTGTTTACATGAGATGTGGCAGGCACCTGGCCGATCTTTATTGTCTTCCAATTTTCGGCAGTCTGATCTGTGGCTTCCATCCAGTAAACATCCGGTAGTGCCTGGGCAATCACATCACCATATTCATCCCCATCAACATCCATCACCAGAATTCCGTCAATATTTAGGCCTATGTCAATTTTATCCCAACTTCCCGACATATCCCCTCCAGGATTGAGATAAACCCATCTCCCACTCATGATGTCTTTGAATCCATCGTTGTTAAGGTCTCCCATATCCAGACCAAAATACCTGAGCCATCCCGGCTCATCATAATCCCCCCATTTGCTTTTGTCATTATCTACCGCAATATATGACCAGTTTGATACTGGTGATTGGGCTTGTAACTGTTGGAATATAAAAGTGATTAAAATGACCAGAAAGGTCCTTGAAAATTCTGAGATTTTCATATGGTTTACAATTAAAAAAGTTTTATGTATTTATCATCAGGTAAATTACTAATATTCATTTTTTTTTCACATACCCTTTTGACTATTTAATATTTCTTCCCAATATAAAACACATACCCGTAAAACGCCTTATACTTATAATAAAGTTGTGTTTCATGACGCTGATTTGCTATAAATTCTTTGACATTTTCTTTACCAGCATGTTTTTTCAGGAAATCTACCTGTACCCTATCCTGTGGGTAATAAAAATGTTCCAGCCAGCAATTCTCAGGTAGTATAAAACTAGCCACAGGAATATATCCTGCTTTTTGCATTTGGCCGACTTTGTTTGGTATGGTATCAATTTCAGGATATGCATCCATCCAGAACTCATTTAAATCAACCGGGCGTGAATCTGTAAACCAGGATGCTTCCGAAACCGCAATATACCCCCCCGTTTTGAGGAATTCCCTCCATTCGGTTAATCCACGTTCAAAACCGATATTGTAAATAGCTCCCTCTGACCAAATTAAATCTAATTCTTCTTGATGAAAGGGAAGATCATCCATCGAACCAATAATGCCTTTTACCCTTTCCTGTAGATTTAGTTTAGCTGCATTCAGATTGAATAGATCAATAAAAGTCGGGAACAGGTCCAATCCCTGGATCGTGCCGGTAGTATGCTGTGCCAACACCATGGTCTGGCCTCCTGATCCACAGCCAATGTCAGAAATTTGTGATTTGTCTGTAAGATTGTCGATAAAGCTTAATGCTTTAATCGTTACTTCGGGGCTACCAGGACCTTGTCGTTCCAGGTTCGAAAAATAATCACAGATTAAATTCAGGTCGAATTCGTGTATTGATTTGTTATCGTTACTCATGATGTTAAAATATATGGTTTTGAAGTTATGACATAAGAATAATTTATATCTGTTGTCAAACTTCATACTAATTTAAAAATATAGATACGAAAATCACTTCGACGGGAATATGTCTTAGTAACAATGGGGATAACCTTGGTTAAAAAACCAAAGGTTACTTACATTACAAAATCCTTATTATACTTAAACATCCAAAAATTTTAGCTAGACAAAAATAGTGATTTCCTCTAATGGCAGTATTAAAACATGAAAAATTTGTTGAGATAAATTTTATTATTAACTTTGCATTTCAAAGTACTTTTAAATATTAAACGCAAATCGGGAATCTGAAAGAAATCAAGGATACAATGAACCGGTCTTCAAGGCTCATTTTCCGTATCGGATTGTCTGGGGAATGTAAGGAGTAGGTGATCTGGCAGTTATGATTATGATTAAAAAGAACAAAAGACTTATCGGGATTTTAACTGCAATAGCTCTAATATTGCTCATTCCACTAATAGCTATGCAGTTCACAGATGAAGTAATTGGACACGCTCCGATTTTGCAGTCATGGGTTTCCTGTTGATCACCTCTGGTCTTCTGTGTGAGCTCGTGATCAGGAAGGTAAGTAAGATCAATTGGCGAATAGCCCTTTGTTTAGTACTTTTATTAATATTCTTCCTTATTTGGGCAGAACTGGCAGTTGGAATTCTTGGAACACCTTTCGGCGGGAAGTAGAAGTGAGAAAAAATTACACACAATTTTATTAGAGTATAATAAATTATAATAGATGGACAGAATAGATTTGCATGTACATTCAAAATACAGTAATGACGGTGAATTTAAGGTTCAGGATCTTATAACAAAGTGCCTGGACAATAAGGTAAATATTCTCTCCATAACAGACCATAACTCAGTTTCAGCTATTCCGGAGGCTATACCTCTTTGCATAAAATCAGGTATCGATCTGATTCCAGGCATCGAAATTGACTGTTCCTATAATGGAATTGACCTTCATTTGTTGGGATATAATATAAATAGCTTAAGTTCCCATTTTATAGAATTAGAAAAATCCTATTATAAAAAGGTGATGGATTCATTCCCGGAAATGATCGAAAACCTGGCAAAAATCGGGATCCTCGTTGATGCAAATGAAGTCCTTGAAAAAGGAAACGGAAAGCTTCCTTGCGGAGAGTTGATAGCGGAAGTATTACTGAACAATAAAAAATATCATTCAAACGAAAAGTTACATCCCTATATGAATGAAGGTGAAAGAAGTGATATGCCCTATATTAATTTCTACCATGATTTCTTTGCACAAGGGAAACCTGCCTATGTTAAAATAGAATATATGGATTTTCAAGAGGCTGTTGAATTAGTGAGAAGTAATGACGGTATTCCAATCGTTGCTCATCCTGGGCTGAACTTGAAAGGTAAAGAGGCTTTAGTGATTGAGTTGATAGAAAAGGGAGCAGAAGGATTGGAGGTGTTTAATAATTATCACGATTATAATCAGATTGAGTATTTTGCTGATCTGGTGATGAAAAATGATTTACTAATGACTTGCGGCAGTGACTTCCATGGAAAGAATAAACCACTCATTGAAATCGGGAAATTTTTATACGAAAATAAATACGATGATTACCTGCATAAAAGTGTAGAACAAATTAAAAATCAGAACACAGCTCAGGATAAGGTGTAATTTAAAAAAAATATTTAGATTTAAGGTTGCTAAAAAGGAATATGGAAACGTTAAATCAAATATTGGAAATCAATCAGAATTATTTGATCATTGGTTTACTTGTGATCTTTTTCACTCTGGAACAATTATCAAAAACACCTTTCCACTTCAGAAAAAGAGGGCAACATCTTTTCCAAAATTTACTATTTCAGATCACATTAACTGTTCTGAATATCATTTTTGTTGCCATACAAGTATATTTTATAGAATGGTTAAACAGTAATCAAGTAGGGCTACTATATCTAATCGAATTACCTTTCTGGACAAAATTGATTATCAGTGTTGCACTATACGATTTTACTACTTATTGGATTCACAGGGCATCTCACCGTGTTCCATTACTTTGGAGATTACACAGGGTACATCACAGTGATACAACCATGGATTCTTCAACGGTATTCAGGTTTCACCCCTTTGAATTAATCGCGGTATATCAAACCGGGAATATTTTAACCGCTGTTGTCTTTGGTACGGATGTTATGTCATTGGCTTTATATTATATTATTGCTTATATATTCTTCTTTTTCGAGCATTCAAATCTTAGCTACCCCAATTGGATCAACAGAACCCTCGGATTGATATTTGTAATGCCGGATCACCACAGAGTGCATCATCACCAGGAACAATATTATACAGACTCAAATTTTTCAGATATTTTTATAATTTGGGACCGGATATTTGGCACTTTCAAGGAATTGGGGATCGAAAAAATGAAATATGGACTAAAAGAATTTGATGAAGATGAAAAACAAACTTTTTTGTACCTGATGAAGAGCCCATTCATAAATATTAAAAGAATAGATTCCAATAAAAACTCAGAAAACAGGAGCCAATGATCTATTCCCTATAAACATTCTAAATAATTCACCATTATCTTACATGATTTCAGGAATCAAATGATTAAAAGATCTCATGAATTGTAAATTGATTGTGCGAATGATTGGTTTACGAAATTATGATTTATATTGGCAGATTGTTGAAATAAAAAAATAATGATAAGAGCTAAAAAGTATTTAAAGAATTGTTTTTTACTATTGGTCCCTATCCTAATATGGAATATAATTTTAATGGACTATCTTCCTGAACCTTATAGCACGGAGTTCTTCTGGAAGACATTCCAGGCTATATAGGTATCACTGAAAATATATTAAGGACTGTTGTGATGGTAATACCTAAAATAATGTTTGTTACTATAAAAAGTGCTTCTCAAAAACCAGGATTGTATATCTATATAATTGGAAGTATTTTTTACAATTTATCCTGGATTGCAATAATTGTATCGGCTGAAAGCAGCTGGAGTCTAAGTGCTTTGGGATTTACGGCACCTGCCTATACTGCCATTATCTGGTTTGCTGGAATAGGATTGATAGGGGAAAAGTCATTTTTTAAAATCAATAACTCCGAGAACTAAGAAATGAGCCTGGAACAAAACAAGAAAAATGCGATAGCCTTCTACAAAACTGCATATGAGGGAAATCCAAAAGATGCCATCCGGCAATATGTCGGAAATGAGTATATACAACATAATCCGGATGCAACCGATGGTGTGGAGGAATTTATAAACTATTTTGAAAGAATGCAGGAAGAATATCCGGCGGGGTAAATGAAATGAGCTTTACCAGTCACCTTTTCAATCCCCGGTTTTCCGGATCCATATAGCATATGTAATGAAGAATTTAACAATTAATACAAATCCTGAGGTTGAACTTGTATTCAAAAAATATCCTGGAAAGGTACAAAGAAAGATATTAAACTTACGAAGGTTAATAATTGAAGCCGCTAGGGAAACGGAAGAAGTAACAATTTTGGAGGAAACCCTAAAATGGGGCGAACCCAGTTATCTCACAAAACACGGAAGCACAATAAGAATTGACTGGAAACAGAGCAAACCAGATCAATATGCCATGTATTTCAAATGTACAAGTAAGTTAGTGCCTGCCTTCAGAATGGTGTATAAAGATGCATTTAACTTTGAGGGAGATCGTGCTATTGTGTTCCATATGAAAGATATGATTCCAGAGGTTCAATTAAAAAAATGTATTACAGCGGGTCTTACCTATCATAAAGTAAAAACTTTACCTATGCTTGGATTAGGATAGTATTTAAATAACATCATATATTTATACACTAGGAAGACCAAAAAATAGTATTGACAGGTTCGTTTTTATGGTGATTATTGTTAATTGAACAATCTAATTTTTTAACCTATGAAGAATGCGGATCAAATTGCCATTCGTTTCAGAGAAGTACTTTTAAACGGCAAATGGGTTGCAAATACAAATTATAAGGATTTATTATCTAGTTTATCCTGGGAACTGGCAACAAGCAAGATTGAATCCCTGAACACAATTGCAGATCTTGCAAACCACATCAACTATTATATAAGAGGAATTTTGATTGTCTTCGAAGGAGGATCGCTGGAAATTCATGACAAATACAGTTTTGATTCGCCACCGGTTAGATCAGAAGAGGATTGGGATATTCTATTAAATGATATGTGGATAAATGCGGAAAAGTTTGCAAACCACGTTGAATCCATGACCGATGAAAAACTGGAAGAAATCTTTGTAGATGAAAAATATGGAACGTATAAAAGAAATATTGAAGGGATGATTGAACATTCTTACTATCATTTGGGACAAATCTCTTTGATCAAAAAGATGATAATTGAAAGTGAATAAATAAAACCCCAGGAATGAATTATTTAAAGAAGAATAACCGATACCCATTGGGAATATGGATTGCCATTGTTACCTTGATCCTGATATTTCTAGCCTGGTTAATGCAGGCATACTCTTTACTAGATTGGGAAGCTGCTGTGGATCTTGGTGTACAAAATGAAAGATTTACTGGTGATGCTGCAGAAAGAGCCATTGCAGATGTTGAAAGAGGTGTGGCCATAGCTGATATAGTCTGGGCATTGCCGCTCACGATTGTAGCATTTGTAGGCTTATTGCGAAAAAAATATATAGGGTTCATTACTGCCTTGATGGTATTTGCAATTTGTGTTTACTTCCCATTGTTCTATTTATTCAGAGAGAGCATGGATACTGAAACAGTACTGGCTGCTGTATTATTGTGGGCAATACCATCATTGCTTGGAATAGTAGGATTATGGGTAAATAGGGGATTCTTTAATTCTAATTAATTTTTATAATGATTGAGACAACCATATTAACCTGGATAATTACAATATTTGGAGCGATAACCTTTTTCCCTCTATTTGGTGCGCAACTTGTTATGATATTCAACCCAAAAGGTCAAAAAGCGAAGGATCTGATTATCGGGAAAGGTGCAGACTGGCGTGACAGGACACACTTTAAATCAGCACTTGCCTTCGCCTGGGCGGATATCATTATTATACTTCCCCTACTTATACTGGGGACTGCTCTTGTACTTAGTGGACAGGAATGGGGCTATATCATATGGATCTCCTTAGGTGTACTTTCCATATATTTCAGTATTCTGTTTTGGATAATGGAGAAAGAATACACTTATAAACTGGCCGGTTGGCTTGCTTATTATACCTATTTCTGGGGATTTTTTCTCTACTGGGGAATAGGAGCCATTGTATTTTCAACAATTCAGATAATAAATCATTGAAATGACATAATAAGACTATGCTGAAAAATCTATTTTTACTTTTGCTTGTTCCCCTGCTTTTTTCCTGCGCTGAAAAGAAACAGAGTTTTCTGTTCATTCTTGTAGACGACCTGGGGTGGACAGACCTGGGATATTCAGGCAGCACATTTCATGAAACACCCAATATTGATGCCTTAAGTAAGGTAAGTATTCAGTTCACCAATGCCTATGCTTCAGCTTCAATCTGTTCTCCTACAAGAGCATCCATAATGACCGGCAAACACCCTGTAAGAGTGAACATTACTGACTGGATCCCTGGCTATGATCCAAAAGATCAGAAACTTTCAGGCCCGCAAGATCTGAATGCTTTACCACTAAAGGAAATGACACTTGCTGAAGTTCTTCAAGATAATGGATATAAGACATTTTTCGCCGGAAAATGGCACCTTGGAAGCGATGGAAATTTTCCAGAGGATCAGGGATTTGATATCAACAAAGGCGGACATCATGCCGGGAGCCCTCCCGGAGGATATTATTCTCCCTACAAAAATCCAAAACTATCCGATGGTCCGGAGGGTGAATATCTGACTGACAGGCTGACTAATGAATCCTTAGGGTTTTTAGACACAATAGGAAAAGATCCATTCTTTTTATTTTTGGCCTATTATACCGTGCACACCCCAATTCAGCCAAATAAACAATATATTGAGAAATTCGAAAAGAAACTGGCTGCACAAGGAAATATTCTTAATTCCTACAAAGAAGAAGGAATTGGGATCACTACCCTGGAACAGCGCAATGCTGCCTATGCATCGATGTTATATGCATTGGATAAAAATATTGGTCGACTTATTGATAAATTAAAGAAAGAAGGATTGTATGATAATACAACCATCGTTTTTACTTCTGACAACGGCGGACTATCAACTCTATTAAAAAACAGAAAGCACTATGCCCCGACTTCGGTTCTTCCATTAAGAGCGGGGAAAGGCTGGCTATATGAAGGAGGGATCCGCATTCCTCTTTTGATAAAACCCTCAAATTATTCTGATAAAGCAAGAATCTGTACTGAACCTGTGGTCAGTCATGACTTTTACCCTACTTTTCTCTCCCTGGCCAATATAAAATATGATCCGGGTATGATTGATGGTATAGATATTAGTCCGGCACTAAATGAAAATAGATCTTTAAATAGAAGCGAATTATTCTGGCATTATCCTCATTATCATGGAAGTGGATGGACACCCGGAGCTGCCATCTTACAGGGAAACTGGAAGCTGATTGAGTTCTATGAAACAGAAAGTATTGAATTGTACAATATATCAGAAGACCTTTCCGAGACAAACAACCTGGCCCCTAAATACCCTGAGAAAGCTGATTCATTAAAGAACCGGTTACACGAATTACAAAATTCAATGAATGCAAATTTCACAGTAGAGAATTTAGATTTCAATTCGATGGGTGTAAAGAATTAAAAAAATATAATAATCTACATGAGCAATATTCTTCCAAATAGAAATAAAAAAAACCGAGAGCAGGTACCCTGGCAAAATGATTGAACATTAGTAAAAATGATTGAATAACAAGCCGGATAAATTCTATATTTTCCCGGAACTGGATGATAATATTTAATTAATGATGAAAAATATAAAGCACATTGCAGTATTTCTATTTATTAGTATTGAACTGTTAGCACAAAATACTCCTGATCCTGGTTATCTAAGCAATGACGGAGCCTGGTGCTGGTTTTCAGATCCAAGGGCTATCTATGTAGATGATCAGGTTATTACCGGTTGGGTAAAATCAAACGGAACCATCGAAGCTGCATTATTTGATATTGCAAATCAATCCATACAAACAGGTGACTTATATTTCCGTCTTGAAAAGGATGACCATAACAATCCTGCATTCGTTGAAACCTCTAAAGGTAACATTTTGGCAATGTATACAAGACATTCCCTAAAAGATCTCTTTATTAATGAAATTTATTCTAATGGTAATGGTTTTTCAATCCGCGAACCACAGCTGATCCACCCCATCAGCAAAAAAGAACTGAAGGAATTTCCCCGAGAAACCATAACATATGCGAATCCCTTCCTTCTGGAAGAGGAGGGCAACAGAATCTACTGTTTTGGACGATGGACCGGTTTCAAACCCAATATGATGTGGTCAGATGATCAGGGAAAGACATGGACAAAAAGCAGGGTATTTATTACCAACTATCCTTTTGATCCTGGCAACAGACCCTATGTAAAATATTATTCCGATGGCAAGTCTCGCATTCATTTTGTATTTACCGACGGTCACCCTCGGGTAGAACCCACCAATTCTGTTTATCATGCCTATTATGAAAAAGGGAAATTTTACAAAGCTGATGGCAGCTATATTACGGATATCGAAAATATACCGTTTGAACCTGCTGATGCCTCCACTATTTATATGTCAAATAATGAGGAAGGTAGGTCTTGGATTGCAGATATTGGTCAGGATAAAAACGGGAATCCGGTGGTATTATATACAAAAAGTCCCATAGAAACTGATCACCGTTACTGGTATGCACGTTTTGACGGCAGAAAATGGTTAAACCATGAAATATGTAAATCAGGCAAATGGTTTCCACAGACGCAACCCGGGCAGAAAGAACGTGAGCAGCATTATTTTGGGGGCATGTCGATACACC
>JAHEGY010000222.1 GCA_024644875.1 Cyclobacteriaceae bacterium | reverse complement strand
AGCCGCTTGCAAAGACCAATAACATTCAGTGAATACGCGAACGCATTTTTCAGGAGGTTCAGATGAGTTTTCGGAAGAATCTATTTAAAAACATTATTATCCTGGGAGGATACAGCTACACCTCCCAGTTTATAGGCTTTCTGGCAACCATTATCCTTTCCCGGCTGCTTCTGCCTGAGGAATATGGTTTCGTGGCATTAATCACTGTATTTACCGGCTTTGTGAAGACCTTTTCAGATGCCGGACTGTCCTATCTGGTGATCAGGAGCGATTATGGCCGCTTGTTTCAGAGGTCCATACATTACCTCTCTTTCATCGTTGGCGTTGTACTTTTTCTGCTGGTGGCTATTATCGCCTATCCGATTTCCCTTTTTTACAAGGATAGTGCTCTGATCCTGCCTACACTGGTCATGTCCCTGAACTTTATTTTACGTTCATTGGTTACGGTACCCTATGGTCTGCTATCCAAAGAACTTAAGTTCAACAGCCTGGGATCATTGGAATTAATTGGATCGGTCATTGAAGTTATTTTTATGATTATTCTGGCCTACCTGGGTTTTTCTTACTGGGCCCTGATCCTACCTGCATTAATCGGAAGTATAGCCCGCATATACATGTATTACCGAAAGACCAGGATGCCCTTTGCCATTTTAAAGACTAAATACCTGGTAGTGGGTTTTAGAAAGGCCAAAAGCATCATCGGCAACCTCTCCGGATTTACCTTCCTGAATTATTGGGCCAGAAACTCCGACAACCTGATCATCGGTAAGGTGTATGGCGCCGATAGCCTGGGTATCTATAACAGAGCCTACCGGCTGCTAACCATGGTGACCAGTATCATGACCGGGCTTTTTGGAAAAGTGCTCTATCCAAGCCTGAAAGATTTAATGAGCAAGGGGGGCGATGTGAACAAAGAATACATGAACCTTCTGGGGATCATCAGCCTGATCAACTATCCCATTGCTGTTGTATTGATATTTTTCTCTGAGCCCCTGGTTGTATTGCTATGGTCGGAAAGGTGGATCCTGGTGGCAGAATTGTTGCCTTACATAGGGGTCCTGATATTAACCCAAACCCTCAATTCCACAACGGGTAATATCTTTATACTCTATGGAAAAGAAAAGATGTTATTCAGGTTGGGTATACCTGTAAATATTGTCCTGATTGCAGCCATTGCTACCGGAGCTGTTTTTTCTTACGTCCATGTCTTACGTTTCTATTCACTTGCCTTTATCGTTGTAAATCTTCCACTGGTTATGTATGTGGGATTCAAGCGTTCTTTCGGTTTTGAGATGAAGGAGATTTTATCCTTCTGGGTACTCAAAATTGTACTCTCCGCCTTAATGGTTGTTTTCATCTGGATTGGGAACACTTATTTAACGGCCGCTTGTTCGCTCATTTACCTGATACATTTAATCATCCGGCAACGTGAGGATATAAAGAATGGCTATAACTTGTTAATGAGGAAGTTAAAAGTGGTAAAATCCTGATTTGAATGCTAAAGCGGAGGATAAATATTGTTATACTGACTGTTATCATCCTGTGCTCAGTTTCCTTCTATCAGCTTTCTTTCCTGGCATCCATGCATAAAATGATTCAGCTGGCGGGAGCAGGCATTATTGTGGTACTCATCCTGTTTCACCTGGTCTACTCCAATCAGAAGGGGGTCAGGCAGAATTTCAACCTGGCACTGACCTTTATCATTATTGCTCTGATCAGCTCAACGGTCACTTCCTATGTGGTACGGGATCAAAAAATCATATATACGCTTTTTGCCCAGAGGGCACTCTATTATTATCTGTTGTATTTTCTTCTGCATCAACTAAAGTTTAATCCCAAAGACCTGGAGAAGATTTTGATCGGCTTTGGTGTGGTCTACGTTGGGTTTCACTTGTTTCAAACGGCCATTTACCCCCGAATCATTACCGATGGGACTATTCGCGTGGAGCGGGGAACCATTCGAATCTATGTAGATGGTGCAGACTATATTGCAGCTGCCTTCCTGATTTACCTCCAGAGATTTCTCCGATCCAACCACCTGAAATACCTCTTTTTGTTGGTAGTGGTTTTCGCCGTCTATGTGATGCGCGGAGGACGTTATGCCCTGGCGATTCAGTCACTGACTGTGGTACTGTTCCTGATCATCGACCGGAGGGTCAGGTCCAGGTTCTTTTTGGTCCTCCTGGGATTGATAGGGAGTTTCGCCATTTTCCTGATTTTTCAGGATATATTTGGAGAATTGATTACGCAGTCAAGAACGGATATGGCCAAAGGAGAGGATTATGTTCGAATCCGGGCTACCCAGTATTATCTTGGCGAGTTTAACAAGGATTCACCCATTGCATATATTACAGGGAACGGACATGCCTATCACGCATCCAATTATGGGAAGACCATCAGGCTCAATACCTTAAAATACAGATATTATTTGTCTGACATTGGTCTGTTTGGCAATTATGTATACTACGGACTGTTTTTTGTACTCGGTGTGCTCTCCATTATTGTGAGAACCCTGAGACTGAGAATTCATACGGACCATACCTATGTGAAGTACTTCTTTGTGGCCATTCTGATTGGATTAACCACATCGGGAGCCTTTGGGGAATCAGATTTTATTGGCATGATTGTAATCATTATGTATTTGGTGGATACATCTAATGATAAGTACCGGAAGCAATTAGCAGACGCAGAAGAAGTTCCAGACAAAGATAAGCTACAACACGCACAAGCTAGAGATCGATGATAAAAGCAAAAGTCAAATCAGCAGTAAGCCCTTTGCTCTCCAACATGCGGCCAGGGAATATCGCCATGTTTCACATTGGTCGTTGCGGAAGTACCGTTTTAGCTTCACTTCTGAGTCAGCATAAAAACATATACTGGGCATCGGAGTTTTATTCCAGGGTATTTAAAACCTGGGAACTATCCAATGAAGGAGAGGAAGTAGTAGGTGAAATGCCTGCTGATGCCATTGATTTGTTGAAAAAGGACATGCTGGAAGCTTTGCACCGCTATTATGGTTTTGAAATTAAGCCCTTCCACTTCCCACTCATTGCTTATGCTCCGGATAGGTTCCTTCAGGAGCTTGAAAAGATGAACTACGCCTATTTCATTCACCTGGACCGGAAAAACCGGCTGAGGAAGATCCTTTCCAGCCTGATAGCTCATGAGGATAAATTGCGGTATCACCAGGAGGGGAAGGCCAAGGCGAAACTGAAACAGGTGCATGTGAATGTAGATCGGATTGTGATTGATTTTAATGCCAAGCCCTTGCTTACTTTCCTTCAAGACTATGATATGCAGGTAAAAGCAACGCATGAATTGTTGAAGTACAAGGATTATTTATCTCTTACTTATGAAAATGACATTCAGGAAGACCCCAGGATTGGGTATCGGAAAATTTGTGACTATATTGGACTAAAACCAAAGGATGTGAAGGTCAAGCTTTCCAGAACAAATCCCTTTCCCGTCAGAACCATGATAGAGAATATCGGGGAGGTAGAGGACCTGCTGAAGGGAACGGAGTACGAATGGATGTTGAATGAATAAATGCTAAAATGAAAGAACCGAAGCCGGTCATAGTCATCGTTGCATATAACAGGGCCGATTCTCTGCAAAGGCTGCTGCAATCCCTTCTCTTTGCCAGAGGAATTTCCGATGCCAGATTGATCATAAGCATAGATAACCAGGA
>JAHEGY010000041.1:6962-35545 GCA_024644875.1 Cyclobacteriaceae bacterium | reverse complement strand
ACGCCCATGACCGGAAAGGATGAAAACCTGGTTGGAGGCATTTGCGGGCAGGTGGATGGATCCATCATCCCCGGTATGCTGGGCCTGGAAGCCGGCCAATCTGCATTTGGGGATATTTATGCCTGGTTTGCAGATCTGCTCATGTATCCTTCTGAAAACTTACTTGATAAATCAGAAATCATCAGCGTTGCAATTGCCCGAAAATTAAAGAAGGAGCTGAGAGAAAATGTGATCAGTCAGCTCAGTAAGGACGCTGCTGAAATCCCTATTATCGAGTCCGAAATTGTTGCATTGGATTGGATGAATGGCAGAAGAACTCCTTATGCAAACCAGGCCCTGAAAGGGGTTATTTCAGGTTTGAACCTGGGCAGTGATGCTCCCAGAATTTTCAAGGCACTGGTTGAAGCTACCTGTTTCGGCTCCAAAAAGATAGTTGATCGATTCAGAGAGGAAGGAATAGAAATAAAAAATGTAGTAGCTCTGGGTGGCGTAGCTAAAAAATCGGATTATGTAATGCAGGTAATGGCCGATGTCCTGAATATGCCAATAAAAGTAGCCCGGTCAGAACAAACCCCTGCACTCGGAACAGCTATGCTTGCCGCTACGGCAGCTGGATTATACGATTCTACAATTGAAGCTCAGGAAGCTATGGGCAGAGGATTTGACAAAGAATACCATCCTGTTGAAGCGCGTGTTGCAGAATATGAGGAATTATATGCGAAATATTCGAAACTTGGTGACTTAATAGAATCTCAAACAAAATAAAATGGGCAAATACGATCACTTGAAAGATACCTGCTATAAAGCCAACATGAAATTACCTGAATTGGGACTTGTGTTATATACTTTCGGGAATGTAAGCGCTGGGGACCAGGAGAATGGAGTATTTGCCATTAAACCCAGCGGCGTTCCATATGAAGAACTCAGGGTCCAGGATATGGTGGTACTTGATTTCGACAATAATATTATTGAAGGAGAGATGAGGCCGTCATCAGACACAAAGACCCATGCGCTATTGTACAAGAACTGGAAAGGTATTTCCGGAATATCACATACACACTCAACCTATGCGGTTGCCTGGGCACAGGCACAAAAAGCAATACCAATCATGGGTACTACGCATGCTGACCATCTGGCCATCGATATCCCCTGTACCCCGGTAATGAGTGATGATAAGATAAAAGGAAATTATGAGCATGAGACAGCCAACCAGATCCTGAACCATTTTGAAAGCAATCAATTGAATTATCAGGAAGTGGAAATGGTACTGATATCAAATCATGGGCCCTTTACCTGGGGTAATTCCCCCGATAAAGCGGTCTATAATAGTGCTGTATTAGAAGAGTTGGCGGAAATGGCCTATCTGTCTTTACAAATCAATCCAGATGCACCGCATTTAAAAAAGGCGCTAATACAAAAGCACTATGAAAGGAAACATGGAAAAGATGCCTACTACGGACAAAAATAAATTTTTACTATTATGACAAATAAACCAAAAATTGGATTTTTAGGAATAATGCAGGAATTGTATGACAATACACTACCTGATATTACAGATATACAGGAAAAATTTTGAAATCGATCCGGGTATGCTGCCCGAAAGACATCAACATGCTGTCAGGATGCAGCTGGGATTTAAGAAATTCCTTGAGGAAGGCGGATATAGTGCTTTTTCTGCTCATTTTGATGTCTTCAAGGGAGATGGCCGGTTTAAGCAGATCCCGATGCTGGCGGCCTCTAACCTGATGGCCGAAGGATATGGCTATGCTGCGGAAGGGGATTCAAATAAAGCCAGTATGGTTGCAGCAGGTCATTACCTCGCTCCGGATGCGCATTTTACTGAAATGTATGCTATGGATTTTAAAAGAGATGCCATGCTGATGAGTCATATGGGGGAAGGTAACTGGAAGATCGCCAGGAAGGACAAGCCAATCCGGTTGGCTGACAGGTTTTTGGGGTTTGGTGACTTCGAGAACCCGCCTACTACAGTATTCTCAGGGGAGCCCGGACCTGCTACCATGGTATCGCTGGTGCACCTGGAAGGAGAACATTTTCGACTCGTATGTGCATATGGAGAGATTCTGGATACAGAAGAATTCCCAACTGTAGAAATGCCCTATTTCTTCTTTAGCCCGGATTCAGGGGTAAGGTTATGTAACGATAACTGGCTACTGGCAGGCGGCACCCATCATCAAACCCTGCACCTTGGTGATCAGAGAAGAAAATGGGAAATGCTGGCCGATATCCTCGGGATAGAATATATTGAGGTTTGAAGCCTTTATTAAAGCCAGGCAAGTAAACGTCAAAGCAATAATCTATAAGATAAAATTATTTCGAATTTTTCTTATTTCCACTCGGATTCTTTGGGCCCGCGTCAAGGTTCTTCGTTTTTCTTGGCCGGTTAGCCCCATAAGTCCCTTTTATAATTTTACCTCTTTTTGATTTTTTATCGCCTTTTCCCATATTACTTTATTTTATTCTCTGGTAATGGGTCAAAATTACTATTGAGACCTGAAATACGTAAAACAAGTGGAAAATTGCAAAATCCTTTAGATTTTTTTGGTTGGCTACCCTCTTCATATCCTGGATTCCGAAAGTTCTTTAATTTATTTTAAAACATCTTTTAATCGTAATCGTTAAAGAAAAAAATTGATTTTTCTATTTACAAAACAAAAAAAATTCAACCTTTATTTGTTCTTTGTTCTGATTTATTTCTAACATTTATTATTCACACAGCGATGTACTATAACAAATATGACAACCCATTTATGGAGGATGATATCAGCAGCAAGCAGGATCCTGAAGAGGAAAGCTGGGATAACATACCTGAAGGAGAGGATCTACCGGAAAGAATTGAGTGGTTAGAAGAAGTTGATGGTGGGGAACTGGATGACTACAGCTTCGAAAATGATTTAGACGATTTCGACCTGGACGATGTTTGATCAATCCATTTAAGAGGTCATCCCCGGCAATCAATAAACAATTCGATCCTTTACCAAACTTTTCACATTGCCAGCAGACTGGGATTCGTGTTTATTTGTCCTTAGGCCTATTCCGGCAATCCTTTACAATACACTGAATTTTTATACTGATTGGAATTGGAATGAAATGTGATTAATTTTGCAGAGGCAAATCGATACGACCAGCTCCTATCGAACTCCCCCAGGTCCGGAAGGAAGCAAGGGTAGATGGTTGTAGCGGTGCGATATCCGATTTGCCTTTTTATTTCTCCTTACTTTTTTCCATCTTTACCTCAACACTTCAATTTCAGACCTGATTAATCATTATTTTACAGATCTGTTGTGTTAAGTGGTGATCATTAATAGGAGAATCAAACCAATTCTCTCTTATATGGTTACTATTGAAAAAAGAACTTATGTACATTATAAAGGTTAAAGGGAAAAAAAAGATACCCAACTATGTTCAAATACGGGATGATGATTTTATCCTGATAGGATATTTCAGTTATAAACCAGGAAGACCTTTTACAAGACTTGAGAAGTTTGGACTGGAAGGAAAAGAAAAAGAATTTGAAGCATTTGTGGAAGAATTACCCTTTGGCAAATTACAAAAACTGGAATTATAATATGACTTTTTCCTCAGATCCGATAGTGCGGGTTATAGAAGCCTCGATTTTTCAGGAGAACAATACCATTCTTACTGATGTCAGCTTCGATATATCAAAAGGCGAGCTGGTCTTTCTGGTTGGCCGTACCGGGAGCGGGAAATCCTCTTTACTGAAAACACTTTATGCTGACCTTCCCCTGCGATTAGGTGAGGTTCAGGTGGCTGGATTTGATATTAAAAGTATCAAAAGAAACGAGGTGCCCTACCTGAGAAGAAAACTTGGCATAATTTTTCAGGATTTTCAGCTTTTCAACGACCGGACTGTATCGGAAAACCTGTTCTTCGTAATGAAGGCAACCGGCTGGAAAGAAAAATCAAAAATGAAATCAAGAATGGCAGAGGTATTGATGCGGGTTGGACTTGGATCAGTAGATAATAAAATGCCGCATCAACTTTCCGGGGGCGAGCAGCAGAGGGTGGTTATTGCACGGGCCCTGATCAATGAACCATTGATCCTTTTGGCTGATGAACCTACAGGCAACCTCGATCCCGAAGTATCCAATGGCATATATAAACTCTTTCTGGAAATAAATAAAAGCGGAACAGCCATAATAATGGCGACACATAACTACAACCTGATAAAGGACCATCCCGCCAGGATCCTCAAATGTGAGGACGGGAGGCTTCATGACTCTGAGATAGAAGAAGTGATATTAAAAGACAGATTCTGATTAATCGTCATTTTATATCACCCATTTAGTTTCCTCCACACATTTCAAGGAAATTTTGACGAATTAGGATTATTGTCTAATCGAACCGGACATTTCCGTATTTGGAAACAATCTTTATGACGGTTCCGGCTCCTGTACCTATTTTCCCTTCATACTGGCTCGAGGTATTGTCTTTTATGATCTTGCTGAACTCGATCTGATCTTCATCATATCTCAAATTGCAAAAACTCATACTCGCTTCAACACTGGCATTAATACCCGATTCCAGATTTATATTCACCGGACCAAAGCTACTTTTAATATCCAGAAGCTCCGCACTTTTATTGAGGCCGATATCCACGGATCCCCCGTAATCAATATCAAGGACCAGGGATTTGTTTACCTTACCCAATTCAAATCCTGAAAAATTAACATCTGCTTCCAGAACATCGATTTCTTCAATTTCAACTTCCCCATATTTAGCTATCAAGTCCATCGATCCGGCTTTTTCTGTTTCAAAAGTAGAAAAGGAGCTATGCACGTCCATGTCACCCATTTCCTCCACACCTAACTTGGAATAACTCACTTTGAGGTCGCCTTTCTTAATGGCATCAATTTCACTGAATCCGCTTCCGAAAGATAATTTTACATCACAATCGCCAGTTAATTTCCCGGCTTTCAGATTCCCGTATTGGACATTGAGGTCGACATCACCTCTCATGTCTCCAAGATAGGCATCTCCAAAGCTGTTTTTGAGATCCAGTGAATTGGTTTTTGGCATGCTCACATCATAATTTATCTCAAAAGAGGTATTTCTTCCGGATTTATTATTTCCAATAGATGTCACAAATGACAAACTGCTGGATGGATTATCATCATCAATGTGAATATCAATTTTATCCAGAAGATTCTGGGCCCGTTCATCATTCGATGCCCTGGCAATAATTTCAATATTTACTTTTACCTCATTCTTATCCCAGGTTTCCACATGCATTTTGCCAAAGGAATTAGAGAGCTTAATCATAGTCGATCCGCTGACCTGGTAAGTCTTGTTTATCGACCTGCGCTTTTCACTTTCTGCATGGGCCAACACACTGCTTGCAAGAAATATGATGACAAGCAAGAATAGGAGTTGTTGTTTACATACTAACTTTTTCATTTTCCTTTATATTTTTGATTTTTTCCAGCACTTCTAATTGCTGATTCAAAATATCTATTCTCATTTGAAGATTGAGGACCATAGCGTCAATTATCCTTTCACTCTGTCCCACTTCTGCCGCTGATTTCAACATTTGGTAGGTTGAATCCAACTGATCAATTTCTCCCAGAAGATCTTTATCCAATTCAGGATTATCCGCAACAAATTGAATTATTAGACTTTGTTTTGTTTCTATCTCTTTAATATAAAATGCTTCTACATCATTGAAAGCAATTTCATTATCATTGATAAATTCATTTGTCTCTGCAATCATATCATCTCTCTCAGATCGGTCCACAAGTAACCAGGCTACCACCGCAAGGAGCACAATAACTGCTGCGCGCCAAAGATAAGTACTTAGCGGAACCACTCTGGTTTCATTGTTGTCAAGCCGGTCATTGATATTATGCCAGGCATCTTCAGGTGGCTTTTTATCGTCAAATGCCGCCCTGTTCTCTTTGATATATTTTTCCAGATTATCCATTGACATACACTCTTTCCTTTAAAATTTCCCTTAATCTTTTCTTTGCACGGTTATATTGAGACTTGGAAGTAGATTCCGAAATGTCCAATATATCCGCTATTTCTCTATGGTCGTACCCTTCAAACAGATAAAGTGAAAGTACGGTACGAAAGCCATCCGGAAGTTGTTGCAGTGCTTCTTTGATCCGATCTATTTCAAGTATGATTTCATGGTCCTGGACAGGCACATCATGCTCCACATCATGTCCATCAATAGGCATAGACAATATTTTGTTCTTCTTTACATGATTTATAGAGGAATTGACCACGATTCTTTTTAGCCATGCGCCAAATGATGATTCACCTTTAAAAGAGCTTAAATTATTAAATGCGCTTAAAAAGGCTTCCTGCAAAACATCTTTAGCATCGTCAGGGTCATTCGTAATTCTATAACAAATATTGTACATTGCCTTTGAATATTGTTTATAAAGTGCATATTGTGCGGATCTGTCGCCACTAATACACGCTTTTAATAAAACATTCTGTTTAGCAAGTTCCAATCCCGTTTTAATTAAATGTCACCATAAAGACATGGGAAAATCCCAAGGGTTGCAAATCAAATGCAGAAAGGGCATTTCCCCTGCATAAATCCACATTGCCTGCTGCTTATATTCTACTTTTTTTCAGCTCAGTTAGATAATTCCTCGTAATTCTTTTTTGCCAGATAGAAATCGGACTGGACTTCAAGTGCAATTCCGAATTGTTTTTTGGCTTCTGTGGTATCTCCTTCTGCTTTCGCAATCAGCCCTTTAAGGTTATGCAGACTGGCCCTCAATACAACTTCCTGATCTATTTCATTTTCATCCGGAAAATATATCTTTATCTCATCTGATTCAGATTTGCTCAACATAATATCAATATTGGTTTTACTCTCCTTGTACCTTTTTAATTGATATTGAAGAATGGCCATCTTATATAGAAAGTTTATATTATTTTCCCTGAGGTACAGAGATTCATAATCCTCAAGAGATTTATCTATCGCACCAACCTGTTCCAGGGAAACAGCACGCATTTCAAGTGCCCGTGCATTATTTGGATTTAATAATAGTACATCGTTCAAGGTTAAAGTGGCCGAGAAGTATCTCTGGTTATCGAAATACATATAAGCCAATGCATAAAGAATGGAATCATTTTGTGGTTCCAGTATACAGATATTATACAGGGCATTAATAGCAGCATTTACATCGCTGTATTTAACTGCCCTCTGATATATTCCCTTTTGCATCCTGTATACCATCGTTTGACGTATGTCAATCTGTTGTTGAGCTTGCGCTTCTTCCTGAGCCTGTACTGCCTGGATCATGACCAGCATTAAAACCCATACAGTAACACCTAAAATCACTTTTTTCATTATAATTTTCATTTTATTATTTACTTTCTGTTATCAAACCTAATCCTTTTCCCAATTCCAGCATGAATTTTTTTGCTGCTGAATAGTTATTCTCTATCTTACCATCGAGAATGGCCTCTTTTATCTCATTTTTTATGATTCCCACTTCCCTGCCTGGAGGGATGTTGAATATCTTCATAATTTCCTCACCTTTTACTGGCGGCTGAAAATTTCGAAGTTTATCCTTTTCCTCAACCTCGACGATCTTTTTTTCAACTTTCTCAAAATTATTCAAATACCTCTTTACCTTTTCAGGATTTTTGGAAGTTATATCAGCTTTACAGAGCAACATGAGCTTATCGATATCATCCCCTGCCTCAAATACCAGTCTGCGTACAGCAGAATCGGTAATGGAACTACTCACAAGGGCAATTGGCCTGAGATGCAGCCTTACTAGTTTCTGAACAAAACGCATTTTATCATGTAGGGGTAATTTCAGGCGTCGGAACAGCCGCGGGACCATCCTTGCACCGATCTCCTCGTGACCATGAAAAGTCCAGCCTGCCTTCACATCATATCTTTTGGTAATGGGTTTAGCAATATCATGCATAATGGCTGCCCAGCGAAGCCATGGATCCCTGGATCTCAGGGCGACATTATCCAGTACTTGTAGAGTATGATAAAAGTTATCTTTATGAGCATTCCCCTTTATCTTCTCCACACCATAAAGGTCAACCATTTCCGGGAAAATATATTTCAAGAGTTCAGAATGAAAAAGTAATTTGAATCCATAGGAAGGCTTGTCTGTCATTACTATTTTTTCAAGCTCGGCAATGATCCGCTCCTGTGAAACAATTTTGATCCGCTCGGCATTCTTTATTATGGCATCAAAAGTATCGGGTGTAATATCAAAATTCAATTGAGCTGCAAAACGTATTCCCCGCATCATACGAAGAGGATCATCCGAAAAAGTGATATCAGGATCAAGAGGTGTTTTAATCTGTTTCTTTTGAAGGTCTTTCATCCCTGCAAACGGATCGATCAAAGCTCCGTAATTGGTTTTATTCAGCCCAAAGGCCATTGTATTTATGGTAAAATCCCTTCTATTCTGGTCGTCCTGAAGTGTTCCATCCTCTACAACAGGTTTTCTTGAATCCCTGTTATAGGATTCCTTGCGGGCACCCACAAATTCAATTTCTGTGTTTTTAAGTCGGAACATAGCCGTACCGAAGTTCTTAAACACATGCAAGGTCTTTTCTTTACCAAAATGCCGGGCCACATTTTGTGCCAGTTTTATACCACTGCCAACAGTTACGATGTCAATATCAAAATATTCATCCCTCCTGTTAAGAAAATAATCCCGTACAAATCCGCCGACGACGTATGTTTCCATACCCATCTGATCTGCCACGCGACCAATTGCCCTGAAAACGGGATTCTGGTCCAAAACCGTATCATATTTCTTTATCTCAGTCACTGCTGTCTTTCACTGGCAAATTTAACAATAAAATATTTGTGATAATTTTTTAAATAATGCACTTAAAAAGGTTTATAATTTTTAATTTATCAATAATAATGCCTTATTAAAAAATTATTACAATTTTAACCAGACCCCATCAATATATTCAATTATAAATCATAAATTTGTATCCCATAGGTACTAAACTACTTTTTGCTTATGGGTCCCACGAAATACATCTTTGTCACCGGAGGAGTGACATCATCACTTGGAAAAGGAATCGTCGCATCATCGCTTGGAAAATTGCTGAGGGCCAGAGGTCTGTCCGTCACTATTCAAAAGTTTGATCCATATATAAATGTGGATCCCGGCACATTAAACCCATACGAGCATGGGGAATGCTACGTAACAGAAGATGGTGCAGAAACCGACCTGGACCTTGGACATTATGAGCGGTTTTTAAATGTATACACCTCCCAGGCCAATAATGTGACCACTGGCAGGATATACCACAATGTGATCACTAAGGAAAGGCAAGGTGAATTTCTTGGAAAAACAGTTCAGGTAATCCCCCATATTACCGATGAAATAAAAAGAAATTTTTACCTTCTAGGTGAAACTGGTGAATATGATGTGATCATTACTGAAATTGGTGGATGTGTTGGGGATATCGAGTCCCTCCCATTTGTGGAAGCTGTCAGGCAAGCCAGGCAGGACCTGGGGCCACATAATCATCTGGTCATCCATCTGACCCTGGTACCTTATCTGAAATCATCAGGAGAGCTGAAAACCAAGCCTACACAACACTCAGTAAAACAACTTCTTGAGGCAGGAGTACAGCCTGACATTCTGGTCTGTCGATCTGAATACGCTCTCCCTACTGATATAAGAAGAAAAATTGCACAATTCTGTAACGTTTCAATAAATTCGGTCATTGAGTCCATCGATGTGGAGACCATATATGATGTACCTATCAAACTCCGAAAGGAAAAGCTTGATGAACGTGTTTTGGAAAAACTCAATATCAATAATTTCAAGGATCCCAATCTCGATCAATGGAAAGAGTTTTTAGGAAAACTAAAAAATCCACAGGAAGAAGTTAACATAGGTCTTATTGGAAAATATGTGGAATTGCATGATGCTTATAAATCGATCAATGAATCATTTATTCAGGCCGGTGCCGTGAATGAGTGCAAGGTCAATATAGAATGGATCAGTTCAGAATCCCTGAGACCGGAGGATATAGACAAGAAGCTAAGCCACCTGGACGCTATGCTGATCGCTCCCGGTTTTGGAGAAAGAGGTATTCCGGGCAAAATAGAAGCTGCCCGTTATGCAAGAGAAAATAAAGTACCTTTCTTTGGCATATGCCTGGGAATGCAATGTGCTGTAATAGAGTTTGCCCAGAATGTCCTGGGTTTAAAGGATGCTGCCTCCACTGAAGTGGATCCGAAAACACCAGATCCGGTAATAGATCTCATGGAAGAACAAAAAAGTATTACCATGAAGGGAGGAACCATGAGATTAGGTGCATATCCCTGTAGGGTAACACCCCACACTAAGGTTCATTCTATTTATAAAAAAGAAAATATAAGTGAAAGGCACAGACATAGATACGAGTTTAACAACAAGTATTTTGAGCAATTCGAAGAAAATGGAATGATATTCTCAGGGATAAATCCTGATTCAAGCCTGGTAGAAATCATAGAATTAGCTGACCACCCATGGTATATCGGAACTCAATTTCATCCAGAATTAAAAAGCACAGTACTAAATCCTCATCCATTATTTGTTAAATTTGTAGCCGCTTCTTTAAAATATAAAAAAAGTAAAGTTGAAAACGGCAAATTAATCAATACCTGATTATGGATAAAAACCAAGTAACGGGTTTAGTACTGATCTCAGGGCTATTACTCATTTATTTTTATTTCTTCGCTCCAAAACCGACTGAAGAACAGCCAGTAGAAAATCCTGTTGAGATGACAACACCTGATCAGGATCCTATTACTCAACAGGAGCCTGAGGTACAGGCTCAAACCTTACAGTTAGAGGCTGATCAGGAATTACAGCGGGATTCTTCTCAAACTGGAACGGAAGGACCATTTGCAGAAATCCTGAATGGTGAAGAAAGAGAAGTATCCATAGAAAACGATGTGGCCATATTCACTTTCTCAACCCGGGGAGGCAGTATTACCAGCGTAGAACTTAAAGAATTTGAAACGGCTACCAAGGAACCACTTATTCTGCTGGACAAAAAGAGCAGTGCTATAAGTGAAATTGTTGAGACCCAATCGGGCCCACTGGACATTAACCAGATTTTTTATACACCTGAAATATCTTCTTCAAACGTTTCCGGTAAAGATTCCCTTGAAATACAATTTGTGGCAAAAGATGATTTGAATCGATACGTTGTGAAATCATATGTAATTCCCGGCAATACTTATACGATAACACAATCAATATCTCTCGATGGTTTAAAAAACCAGCTAAGAAATGACCGGATCGCATTTACATGGGTTAACAATCTGAAGAAATTCGAAAAAGATCTCAAAACCAGCCAGATGAAAACAACCATCAATTACTATACTGCACTGGAAGATTTTGATGATCTGAGTGAATCCTCATCCGACCCTGAAGAGGCAACCCTGAATGAATCGGTAAACTGGATAACCTTCAAACAGAAGTTCTTCACTACAGGGATTATTGGTGGCAAACCGCTCCAGGGTGCGGTGGTGATGACCGATCCAAATAACCTGGACACAGTAACGGTCAAGGCTGGCCTTATAAAGACCAATATACAACTGGAAGGAAATACTACGATAAATAGATATTATTATGGCCCCAACAATTACCAGGTATTGAAAAAAGTTGCACCCGGATTCTCGAAGAATATTTATCTGGGGTGGACACCTGTAAACCTGGTGAACAAATTCCTGATCATCCCAACATTTAATTTTCTGGACAGGTTTATCGCTAATTACGGGATCATTATAATACTGCTGGTTATATTCATAAAAATCCTGCTTTTCCCACTGACTTATAAATCCTACATATCTATGGCTAAAACGAAGGTCTTAAAACCTGAACTGGATGCCATAAAAGAAAAGCATGGTGGAGATATGCAGAAAGCCCAGGCAGAGCAGATGACATTATACAGGCAGGTAGGCGTAAATCCAATAAGTGGATGCATCCCCCTCCTGTTGCAGATGCCGATCCTGTTTTCCATGTTTTATTTCTTCCCCAATTCGATAGAATTAAGACAGGAAGCTTTTTTATGGGCAGATGATTTGTCTACTTATGATTCTATTCTGTCACTTCCATTTTCAATTCCCGCGTATGGGGATCACGTGAGTCTGTTTACAATACTAATGACGCTTTCAACCATTTTATACACCTGGTCAAACAGCCAGGTAACGACCGTTCAGGGACCGATGAAATCCATGCAATACATGATGCCTGTTGTATTTATGTTTGTATTGAACAGTTTTCCTGCGGCTTTAAGTTTCTATTACTTTGTTTCTAACCTTGTCACTTTTGGCCAGCAGGCTTTGATCAGGAAGTTCGTGGATGAAGATAAGATAAAGAGGATCCTTGATGAAAACAGGAAAAAGAATGTTTCAAAGAAAAAATCAAAGTTCCAGATGAAACTGGAAGAAGCCATGAAGGCTAAAGAAGAAACAAGCTCCACAAAGAAGAAAAGAAGATAAAATCATATTTTACTGGTTTTGAAAGAGTTCCGGATGAAGCAGGAATAATTGTATTTTTTTAGACCAGACATATTTACTTTATAGCTATTTTGTAATTGAATCTTTTATATTTGTAACCGGAAAATAAATTTAGCTGAAATTCAACTAAAGGAATAATTGTTCAACGAATGGGTAAGATAATATCTATAGCAAATCAAAAAGGTGGTGTTGGTAAAACCACAACCGCCATAAACTTATCTGCAAGTTTTGCTGCATTGGAGTTCAAAACCCTTGTTGTTGATGCTGATCCACAGGCAAATTCTACATCAGGGCTTGGAATAAATCCTAAGGAAGTGGATCACAGTATATATGAATGTATGCTGGACCATGTAGATGCCAAGGACGTAATAGTTCCTACCGAGATAGATTATTTATATGTTCTTCCTTCCCACATAGACCTTGTTGGAGCTGAAGTTGAAATGGTCAACCTTGACCACAGGGAAGATAAAATGAGGGAAAGTCTTCTTCCCATAAAAGACGATTTCGATTTTATAATAATCGATTGTTCCCCATCCCTTGGATTAATTACTATTAATGCCCTGACTGCTGCAAACTCCGTGATAATCCCCGTTCAATGTGAATATTTTGCCCTTGAAGGACTGGGCAAATTGCTGAATACCATCAAGATCATCCAATCACGATTAAATACAGAACTTGAAATTGAAGGTATATTGCTGACCATGTACGATGTCAGGCTGAACCTTTCAAACCAGGTGGTTGAAGAAGTGACTACCCATTTCAAGCAAATGGTTTTTGACACGATTATACCAAGAAATATTAAACTTAGTGAGTCACCCAGCTATGGGAAACCTGCTTTGTTCTATGATGCCGAAAGCAAAGGGGCTATTAGCTATTTAAACCTTGGCCGGGAAATTATCGGCAAAAATGAACTGGCGTAATTGACATATTTATGAATAAAAAAAAGTCCGTGAAGAAGAGAAGTGCTTTAGGCCGCGGCTTAGGGGCTCTCCTGGATGACTCTATAGTTGATTCAAGGCCAAAACTGGTCTCCGATTCTGTCAGACAACCCCTGATCAATGAGATCCCACTTAAATATATTAAATCAAATCCCTTTCAACCAAGGACAGATTTTGATGAAGAAGCACTGTCTGAATTAGCTGATTCTATCATTACACAGGGAATAATACAACCCATCACGGTGCGGCGCATCAATGATGAGGAATATCAGCTTATAAGTGGAGAGCGTCGCCTGATCGCATCAAAAAAGGCTAAACTCAAATCCATACCTGCTTATGTCAGGGAGGCCAATGACCAGCAAATGCTGGAAATGGCATTAATTGAGAACATACAAAGGGAAAACCTGAATGCGATCGAAATCGCCACCAGTTACCAGAAACTGCTTACAGAATGTAACCTGAAACAGGAAGAATTGGGAGACCGGGTAGGTAAAAAAAGAACAACGGTAACGAATTACCTTCGGTTACTGAAACTTCCGCCTGATATTCAGGAGGCTATCCGCAAAGATAGGATCACAATGGGGCATGCAAGAGCTTTGATCAATATTGAAAACATCGATGTGCAGTTAACGGTGTTTCATAAGATCATAAAAGAGGACTTGTCAGTTCGGAAGACAGAGGACCTTGTTCGCAGGATCAGTAAAATAAGTCCTGGGAAGGGAGAAGAGAAAGCCAGTCTAAAGGAACTATCCACTGAATTAAAGAATCTTCAGACTGTTTTATCCTCGCATTTTGGCACAAAGGTTGAGATACTACAAAAAAGTGGACAGAAAGGAGACATTAAGATCCCTTACATGTCGGTTGATGATTTGAACAGGATCCTTGAGATTCTCGAAATCCAGTTATAATGCAAACCTACAGGTTTCTAATATTTTCTTTTTTATTATTCCTGGTTACCGGCGTTACACGTGCCCAGGATGAACCTGTTGATAGTGAAGAGGAGAAAGAGCCTGAAACGAAAGAAGAAGCGATTATGCTGCAGCCCGGAATGGATACGACCGGAATGAATATTCAGTTCGATTCTATATACGTGGACGAGGAGCAATTCAGCCGTCCAAAAAAAGCAGCTTATTTATCCGCGGCCTTACCAGGGCTTGGCCAGGCCTTTAACAAGCGCTACTGGAAAATTCCTATTGTTTACGGGGCATTTGGTACCATTGGTTACTTTATTGGATATAATAATAATAAATACCAGCAGTACAGAAATGCTTATTTATTGAAAAAGTCCTTCCCTCTGGAAGAACTGGACGATGATCTGGCCATTAACATTAGCGAGGATAACCTACAACGCGGGCTTGACTATTATCGAAGAAACCGGGACCTTCTAATGATTGTGCTGGTTGGAGTATATATCATCCAGATCCTGGATGCTCATATCGATGCACACCTGATGGAATTTGATGTTTCTGAAGACCTCACATTCCGTGTAGAACCTGGCTTTCAATCCCAGAGTTTATGGGCATCGCGGCAATATGGGTTTAAACTCACATTGAATTTTAATTAGATCACTTATGAACCTTTTGATTATTGGATATGGTAAAATGGGCAAATCCATAGAATCCATCGCTAAAGAAAGGGGACACAACATCGCTGGAATAATCGATGTGGATAATGAAGACCTCCTTCATGAAATCGATCCTTCCAAAGTTGATGTCGCTATCGAATTCAGTCAACCCGATGCAGCATTTGAAAATATCAGGACCTGCCTTCAGCGTAGTATAAAAATATTATCCGGCACTACCGGCTGGCTTGACAGAAAGGAAGAAGTAAAACATTTATGCCGTACCAATAATGGAACCTTTTTTTATGCTTCTAATTACAGCATTGGCGTAAACCTGTTTTTCAGGTTGAATGCATACCTTGCCAACCTGATCAAGGATTATCCCCAATATGAACCAACGATGACAGAGGTACATCATACGGAAAAGAAAGATGCACCCAGTGGGACTGCCATCAGCCTCGCTGAAGACATCATCTCTAATATTCCGGGTATTAAAAACTGGGATAATGACAACGCAAAAAACCCGGAATCGTTATCAATTAAAAGTGAAAGGACAGGCGAAGTTCCTGGAACACATATCATCAATTACCTGTCGGAGGTTGACCGTATCGAAATAAAACATGAAGCTTTCAGCAGGAAAGGTTTCGCACTCGGCGCGGTTCTTGTAGCGGATTGGTTAAAGGATAAAGAAGGCATGCTGGATATGAATGATTTTCTGGAAATATAAATTTAATTGATCACAATCCATTACTTTTGCCAACTGTTATAACCTGAGGATACTAATGGACTTAAAATTCTTTAAAAGAAATAAAAGAGAGGAAAAAGAAAAGATAAAGAAATCTGCAGTAAGAGAATGGTTTGATGCCATTATTTTTGCTGTTATCGCGGCCACCATCATCAGGTGGTTATTCCTTGAGGCCTTTACCATACCTACCGCATCGATGGAAAAATCCCTCCTGGTAGGTGATTTTCTTTTTGTAAGTAAAGTACATTATGGTGCCAGGACACCGAAAACACCTTTACAACTGCCGCTTACCCATCAAACAATATGGGGCACGAATATCCCCTCCTATGTAGACTGGATACAATTACCTCAGGTGAGGATCCCGGGTTTTAGCAGTATAAAGAGGGACGACGTGGTTGTATTTAATTACCCGCCGGAATTTGAACATCCGGTCGACCTGAAAACAAATTACATAAAAAGATGCATTGGTATACCGGGGGATGTGGTAGAAATAAAAGACACTCAGGTATATGTAAATGGCGAGATTTTTGAGAATCCGCCAAAGATGCAATTCAGGTATTACCTTTTTACAGATGAGATAGTAAATGACCGGGTTTTTAAAAAATATGATATATCAGAATTCTACAGATCTCAAGGCGGCTATTATGTCATGACCAGCCCGGAGACTGCCAACACCTTAATATCACTTCCTTTTGTCAAGGATGTGGTATTAACAAAGAACACTGAAGAACAGGTAAATCCCAGGATCTATCCAAATGCGAACATTTTCCCCTGGAATGAAGATTTTTTTGGTCCACTGGAAGTTCCCGCAAAAGGCGAAACTATTGATATCAACTCAAATAACCTGGCAAAATATGGCGATCTCATCAGATATTATGAAGGCAATAAGGAAGTCGATATAAAAGACGGAAAACTAAGCATCAAAGGATCGGAGGTGAGTACTTATACTTTCAAACAGAATTATTATTTCATGATGGGTGATAACCGGCATAACTCGGAAGATTCAAGGTTCTGGGGATTTGTTCCGGAAGACCATGTCGTTGGGAAAGCTTTGTTTATCTGGCTTTCGATTGATAAAAATGAAAGCTTTTTCAGTAAGATACGCTGGTCACGCTTATTCTCATTGATACACTAGATATTACCAGTCAATTTCTTTTTTTCCTTTTGACCTCAGATAAGCATTTGTCTTGCTGAAATGCCTGCTGCCGAAAAAACCCCTGTTGGCAGAGAGTGGAGAAGGATGGACAGATTTTAATACATAATGACGGGAACTGTCTATAAATTCACCCTTTTTCTGTGCATAGGATCCCCATAGCATAAAAACAAGACTTTCATTTTCATCCGCCAGTGTCCTGATTGCTGCATCTGTAAAAGTTTCCCAGCCCTTGTTCTGGTGAGAACCGGCCTGATTAGCCCTGACAGTCAAGGTGGCGTTTAACAATAAAACCCCCTGGTCGGCCCAGCGGTCAAGTGATCCGCTGGGTGGAATTTCTTTTCCCAGATCATTTCTGATCTCCTTAAAAATATTGATAAGAGATGGCGGCATTTGGATGCCTTCATTTACTGAAAAACATAATCCATTAGCCTGATTTGGTCCATGATAAGGGTCCTGCCCAATAATTACCACTTTTACTTTCTCTGCAGGGCATCTGTCAAAGGCCCTGAATATATCTTTACCGGGCGGATATATTTTGTATTTGCTGTATTCATCACGAACAAATGTTGTAAGTTGCTGAAAATAAGGCTTTTCAAATTCTGCTGATAACCTGGATTTCCAAGTGGGCTCTATTCTGACATTCATAATAAACTAAAAATAATTAATATCAAATTTGACCAAATTTAAAACTAATCGATTATTTTTATAAGTTACTAACATTTGATTATACATAAATATTAACGTGGTTACAAAAATTACAGAAGGTATAAAAGTCAGCGTAACTGAAGAATATCAGAAGGAATTTTCCATACCAGAACAGTTCCATTATGTCTTTACCTACAAAGTAACCATTGAGAATAATTCAGAATATACAATACAACTGCAACGCCGGCACTGGTTCATTTATGACGGACCTTTCACATGTAAAGAGGTGGAAGGAGAAGGGGTGGTCGGAAAGACACCGGTGCTTGAACCCGGCGAGTCCCACAATTATGTTTCAGGATGCAACCTGAAGTCCGGTATTGGTAAAATGTCGGGCACCTATCTGATGGAACGCATAGTGGATGGGAAAAAGTTCGAAGTTAATATTCCTGAATTTGTTATGATTGCCCCTGTTTTGCTAAATTAGCAGGGTGCCGACTTACTTCCAGATCACATCCTATATTAAGCATAAACTCAGGGAAATCGATGAACATTCCCTGCACAGCCCTTCAATGTTCAGGCTTTATCTGGATTGTTTTAAAAAAGCAATGAATGTCCCGGCAGATAGACCCATCGAAGAATACAGGCAGAAGTTCATTAATGACACAAGATCGGTTAATATAACAGACTTCGGGGCCGGGTCGAAAATATCGGTTAAGGAATCGCGGACCCTGAGATCTATAGCTAGAGGGGGAATAAGCATATCGAAATACTCAAGATTATTTCAGGAATTGATCAGGTATTTCAAATGCCGCACAATTATCGAGCTTGGAACGTCACTTGGTATAAATACCCTGTATTTAGCGACCTCCGGATCAGATGTAAAAGTCTGGACTTTTGAAGGTTGCTTACCCGTCGCCAAGATAGCGGAAAAGGCATTCATGGATCTCGGGCAGGAGAACATAGAAGTATTAAAAGGAAATATCGATAGTACGCTGCCCCGGTTTCTTCCTGGTTCCGCTGATATTGATTTCGCCTTTATTGACGCAAATCATACTTACAGATCTACATTGAACTATTTTAACCAGTTAAAGCCAAAACTATCTGATCATGCAGTCGTGATTATTGATGATATATACTGGTCAAAAGAAATGTCAAAGGCGTGGTCTGATATATCCTCTCAGTTCCCGGACGCCGCCTGCATTGACATTTATAAGTGTGGCATCCTGATTTTTGATAGAAAAGTTAGTCCGCAAAGGCTGAGATTTGAATTTTAAAAAGGAAGAATATAATTGCATTAATTCAAATTTACCGCTTGATTTTAGTTAAATATACCCTATTTTTGCATTAACTTTTTTAATATTTCTAAGAAATGACTGACGAAAGAAACCCCGGAACTCCTGAAAATACTAAACAGGGACCAAGTAAAAGAAGATATCGAAGGGATATAATCATAGCTGTAGTCGTTGTACTCGTAATAGTCCAGGCAGTTAATCTCTTTATCAAGATGCGATCCGATAAGGCATATAATGCTGAAATAGAAATAGCTAAGGAGGAGATCACCATACTTGAACATGAGATCAATCAGAGGATGGTAGAAATAGAAAGCCTCGGAGGCGATGTTACCGACCTTGAAGCAGTGGTAGCAGAACTTGAGGAAGAAAAGGAAAAATTAATTGCCAATAGAAAATATTCTGACCGGCAGATTGCCAGCCTGAGGGATAAGGTTGAAGGCTTTCAGGAATTGTTGATCCTTAAGGATAAGGAAATTGAAGAGCTTCAAGTCGTTGCTGAAGAACTGGCCCAGGAGAATATAGAGCTTAAAACTGAAAAGAATGAATTGACTGCCGACCTGAACCAGCAAATCAGAACAACTGAAGTATTGGAAGAACAGGTCGAAATAGTATCTAAATTAAAGGTTGAGAACATTCAGATATTCGCCGTGAATAGCCGCGGCAAGGTCCGTGAGGATGAGTTCAAAGCCCGTTTTATTGAAAAGATACGGGTTGAGTTCAATATTGCTGAAAATGAGGTTGCCCCTATCGAAGGCAAGGAGATCATGATCAGGATCGTTGGCCCTGACGATAATGTATTGTTTGATGTGGCTTCCGGATCCGGTACTTTTATGTTCAAGGGCAAGGAAGTATTTTATACCGCCAAGCAGGAAATTCTCTTTGACAATACCCGTCAGAAACTAGCCTTTGACTATGATAAAGGCAGCGAATATGTTCCTGGCGCCTATCATTTACAGGTATATACTGATGATTATTTGATGGGTGAGAAAGAATTTATGGTCAAATAATATCTTTACCTGTCAATTTATTTCCTCCAGCTTTGCTTAAAGCTAATAAAGTTGTACTTTTGCCGTCCGAAAATTAATTTATAAAGATGGAATTAAAAAACTACGAGACAGTATTCATTTTAACTCCCGTTTTGTCTGAAGTTCAGATGAAGGATGCTGTCGAAAGATTCAAAAAGGTACTGGTTGATCATAAGGCTAAGATCATTAATGAAGAAAACTGGGGGCTGAAAAAATTGGCCTACCCTATTCAGCATAAATCAACCGGATTTTATAACCTGTTTGAATTTGCGGCAACTCCTGAAACCATCAAAGCTTTAGAATTGGAGTATCGAAGAGATGAAAAAGTAATGCGGTTTATAACCGTATCCCTTGACAAACACGCTGTGGCATACAATGAAAAACGCCGCAGAGGAGATTTTAACAAAAAACCTGAAGCTAAGGAGGAGCAAGCAGCATGACATTAATGAATGAACCCTTAAATAGGAACGAGAACAGGAAGAAGTATTGCCGTTTCAAAAAGAATGGCATCAAATACATTGATTATAAGGATGCCAATTTCTTATTAAAATTTGTAAATGACCAGGGCAAAATTCTTCCGAGGAGAATTACCGGAACGAGCATCAAGTTCCAGAAAAAAGTCGCATTGGCGGTAAAACGTGCAAGACATCTGGGTTTGCTGCCTTATGTAACCGATTCTTTAAAATAAATCTGAATTCATATGGAAGTGATACTTACACAGGATATAGAAGGCCTGGGATATAAAAATGACATGATTTCAGTGAAATCCGGATACGGAAGGAATTATCTGATACCTAAGGGATTTGCCATTGTGGCCAATACATCCAACAGGAAGATGATAGAGGAGAATGTGAGGCAGGCCGCACATAAAGCTGAGAAATTGAAAAATGACGCAGAAGGAGTTGCTGAAGAGATTGGCGATCTGGTTCTTGAGATAGGAGCTAAGGTTGGTGAAAGCGGCAAAATTTTTGGCGCGATAACGACTCTTCAGATCTCTGATGCATTGAGAGAGAAAGGATTCGAGATAGACAGAAAAAAAATCAACTTCAATTCGAAGGTTAAAGAAGTTGGGGAGTACGCTGTTACCATCAATTTGCATAAAGAAGTAAAAAAGGAAATACCCTTTAAGGTGGTCGCTGAATAACATAAAATCCATAATATTATATAATCCCGCCATTCGCGGGATTTTTTTTTGATTTTGAATATCCAGTACGAGATGAAGAATTCAACGGAATCAGCTTAATCTTCAGCTATTTACTGCCTAAAAAACTGACACTTAAATTCTACACCATATTATGGGCACTAAATTCCTAAATCAATCCCCTGTACATTAAAGCCAATAGACCGATTCTTTTATTTTTTAGATTGAATGGGTAAATTTAAATTATGTTCAGAACGCCCGTGTTACCCGGAATATCTTCCAGGAAGATATTATTGAATGATCCCCTTTTTCTTATTGGTTCCTGCTTTACAGAAAATATTGGGAATAAATTATCAGAAAACAAATTTGATAATCTTAGCAACCCATATGGTGTTATATACAATCCGGTATCTATCTTCAACTTGATGGTAGAGGCTTTGCTCGAAAAACCAACCAATGAAGATCTTATACTCATAAACCAGGGGATTTACCGGCATTATAATTATCATTCTGATATTGCTGCACTAAATAAAGAGGACCTGTTATCTCAGATTGGGGAAGCGAATAAATACAGTAAAATTTATCTGCTCCAATCTAAATGGATCCTGATAACGCTGGGGACTTCGATCGTTTATAATCATAAGGAGTTGAATGAAATTGTCAGCAACTGCCATAAAGTCCCCGCAAAAGAGTTTGACAAGAAAAGATTACATCCTGACGAAATACTTAAGTCATTCGACAGCTTCTATAAATCGCTGGAATCTTTAAATAAAGATTTCAACATAATATTAACGGTGAGCCCCGTCAGGCATATCAGGGATTCTTTCGTAACTAACGGTATCAGTAAATCTATTTTGAGATTTGCATGCGGAGTAATTTCAGAAAGTTATGATAACGTACAGTACTTTCCTTCATTTGAGATCATGATGGATGACCTGCGGGATTATCGATTTTACGATACCGACATGTTACACCCGAATAAATCTGCCATTGATTATATCTGGGAATTATTTCAGCAAAGTTATTTTTCAGATGACACACTGCAATTCATAGGAGACTGGGAAAAAATCCGGAATGCATTGCATCATAAACCTTTCTTCCCGGATTCTAAAGAGCATCAGAAATTCCTTAGAAGCACCATTCAGAAACTTAAAAAATTTCAGGAAAAGGTAGATATCTCCGACGAACTAAAGCTTCTTGAAAGGCAATTAACATGAAACAATCCACCTGATTTACCGCTTTATAAGTGAGGAAGCTATTAGACTGCTAAAAAATTAATACATGAAAGAAAAAAAGGCGAACCGTTTAATCCATGAATCCAGCCCATATCTGCTACAGCATGCATATAATCCGGTTGATTGGCTACCTTGGAATGAGGAAGCTTTGGAAAAGGCAGCCCGGGAAGATAAACCTATTCTGGTGAGTATTGGCTATTCAGCCTGTCATTGGTGTCATGTCATGGAACGCGAATCCTTTGAAGATCAACAGATCGCCGGATTCCTGAATGAACACTTCATAAGCATTAAGGTAGACCGGGAAGAGAAACCGGATGTTGATCATGTCTACATGGATGCTGTTCAGGCCATGGGGATCCAGGGCGGCTGGCCTTTGAATGTCTTTCTCACCCCTGAGCAAAAACCATTTTTTGGGGGCACCTATTTCCCCAAACAATCCTTTTTCGAAATACTCCGTAACGTACAGGAGGCATTTTTCAATAAAAGAGAAAAACTCGACCTATCAGCGGAACAACTGGCAAACCACCTTTCCAAAAGTGATGTGTCGAAATTCGGCCTCACCGATAATAACTATGACATTGGATTGGAAGAACTTTCAAATAGCCTGGCCAGCTTGTCTGATAAATTTGATCCGACTTATGGGGGTTTCGATAAGGCACCAAAATTTCCTATGCCATCCGTCTGGAAACTGCTTCTGAGATTCGGGCACTATAGTGGTGATGAAAGATATTCGAAACATAGTCATTTTACATTAAAACAGATTGCCGAAGGAGGCATACATGACCAGGTTGGTGGTGGATTCGCAAGGTATTCAGTTGACAATAGATGGTTTGTACCCCATTTTGAAAAAATGCTCTATGATAATGGTCAACTGTTAAGTCTGTACGCAGAAGCCTATAGTAGTACCCATGAACTTGAATATAAGAGGGTAATTGAGGGAATTGTCACCTTTTTAAGGGATGAATTGATGACAGAAGAAGGTGGATGTTATTCTGCATTGGATGCAGATTCTGAAGGTATTGAAGGAAAATTTTATGTATGGAACGCAGAGGAGTTCAGGCTTGCTGTTGAAGAAGAACCTGATTTCTGGGAAGGTTTTTTTGGGGTCACTGAAAATGGAAACTGGGAAAACGGAGAGAATATCCTTACAAACCACTACGGGCTTTATAAGATCACTGATCAATATAAATGCTCCATTGAGAAGGCTTCAGCACGCCTGGATATTATCAGGAAGCGACTGCTTGATAGGCGGGCTGCAAGAATAAGACCAGGGCTGGATGACAAACTGCTTGCCGGATGGAATGGCATGGCGCTAGTTGGCCTGGTGGATTCCTATCTGGTGCTCCAGGAGAGTGATCTCTTAAACCTGGCATTGAAAAGTGGGGAATATCTGGTCAACCAACATATAGAGGATAATAAAGTATATCGTACATCAAGAATGCAGAAGAAACCAATCCCTGGATATTTGGAAGACTATGCTTTCGTAATAAATGCATTTATTAAATTATATCAGGCCAATTTCGATGAGAAGTGGATTAGACATGCAAAGGAATTATTAGAATATACCATTAAGAATTTCTTTGATGAAGGGGAAGGTTTTTTCTTTTTCTCCGATAAAAATGCAATGCAATTGATCGCGACAAAAAAAGAGATATTTGATAATGTGATACCATCATCCAATTCGATCATGGCGGAAAATTTATTCCTGATGGGCCTGATATTCGATAATGATGAATTTTCGAATATGGCAGAGGGCATGATAAGCCGGATGAAAAAGCTGATCACTGCCGAACCGGAATATGCAAGCTATTGGGCGGGTGTCTTTTTGATGATATCCCAGCCAATGGCTGAGATTGCGATAATTGGTCCTGAGCTGGATCAGATCCGGAATAAAATAAATGTAAAATATCATCCCAACAAAATATTTTGCGGTACCAGGACTTCCTCTCAGCTTCCGTTACTGAAAGATCGTAAAAACCTGAAAGAGAATACCATCTATGTTTGTTTCAATAAAACCTGTAAATTGCCAGTTCATTCAGCTGATGATGCCCTTGAACTGTTAAAATAAGTGGAAGAACAATCCTCAAATATTAGCCACACCACACATTCCAAAGCCTTGTATGCAGAAGTTCTGCTGCCAGTACCCATCCCGAAATGCTTTACCTATAAAATTCCTGATTTTATGGCTGATAAAACGGATACAGGCTTCAGGGTTATTGTAGAATTTGGCAGAAAGATCCTGACAGGTATTGTATGGGAAATTCATGCTATGGCACCTGAAGCTTATGAGCCGAAATTTATCCTGGATGTGATCGATGACAAGCCGATTATATCTGCCAAATCAAAGGACCTGTTCGATTGGATGGCCGGGTATTATATGTGTACACCAGGTGAGGTAATGAATGCTGGTGTGCCGACCGGTCTCAAATTATCAAGCGAATCAAAAATTCAGTTGCATCCGGACTTTTCACTTGATAAAAGTGAAATCGGGTTCTCTGATAAAGAGTTGTCGCTTATCAAATCCCTTGAATTTGATAAGTCGATAACCTATCCGGAAGCAGCCAGAATATTGTCACTAAAAAATATCTATCATATACTGAAGTCCCTCATTAATAAAGAAGTAGTTATTATTTACGAGGAGATAAAGGAAAGATATAAGCCCAAGAAGGAGATAAGAGTCCGGTTAAATGAGGCCTACCTCAGAGAGGAAAGCCAGATGGAAGCGCTTTTCGCTCAATTAGAGAAACGGCCTAAGCAACTTGATCTTATAATGAAATACCTGCAACTCGTGCCTGTATACGAGAATCCGGAAAGCAACGAAAGAGGTATATCAAAAAATACACTTTTCCGGCATGATCTTTCAAGGTCATCTTATAAAACCCTGATCAAAAATGATATTCTGCATGAGTTTGAAGTGATCGTTCCAAGATTTAAACTGGAAGACCTCGAGACACATGAAGTCGAATTGAGTGATCTGCAGAATGAGAAACAATCTAACATAAAAAAATCCTTCGAAGAGCGACAGACCGTACTGTTTCATGGCATTACCGGAAGTGGCAAAACAGAGATCTATATCCAGCTGATCAGGGAACAATTGAAAGCCGGCAAACAGGTATTGTATCTTCTCCCGGAAATCGCTTTGACTACGCAGATCGTAGAGCGATTGTTAAGGATTTTCGGCAGAAACATAGGGGTATATCATTCAAAATACTCTGATAATGAAAGAGTCGAGGTGTGGAAAGGTGTACTGGAAGGTCAGATCAATTTTGTGGTCGGGGTACGTTCATCGGTTTTTTTGCCTTTTAATGATCTGGGACTCATAATTGTGGATGAAGAACATGAAACTTCATACAAACAGCTGGAACCGGCACCAAGGTATCATGCAAGGGATGTAGCTCTTTTCCTTGGCCGGCTGCACAATGCAAAAACATTACTTGGATCAGCTACACCTTCTCTTGAATCCTTCTACCTTTCCCAAACTGGAAAGTATAAATACATTCGCCTGGATAAAAGATACGGTTCTTCAGTTCTGCCTGAAATAAAACTGGTCAATACCAGACAGGAAAGAAAAAATAAAACACTGACCGGGAATTTTACTTCAGTCCTAATTAATGAATTAAAAAAGGTAGTTGATTCGGGCAAGCAGGCATTATTATTCCAGAACCGGCGCGGATATTCTCCTTTTGTGATCTGTCAGAATTGTGGATGGATACCACAGTGTGAACAATGTGCTGTCAGCCTTACCTACCATATGTATAAGGATGAACTTAGATGCCACTATTGCGGCTTTAGAACCTATATCCCGACTACCTGCAAAGCCTGTTCATCCACCCAGATCAACACAGTGGGATTTGGCACTGAGAAAATCGAAGAAGACATGAAGCTGATCCTTCCGGAGGCCAGGGCAAAAAGGATGGACCTGGATACAACACGGAGCAGGTACAGTTATCAGAGGATCATTAACAGCTTTGATCGGGGGGATATGGATATCCTTATCGGCACCCAGATGATTACCAAAGGTCTGGATTTTGGGAATGTGATCATGGTTGGGATTATGGATGCAGATCAGATCCTGAATTTTCCGGACTTCAGATCCGTTGAAAAAGCATTCCAGATGATGTCACAGGTCAGTGGCCGTGCTGGAAGAAGAGCGCAGAAAGGACTTGTCCTCATACAGACTTCCAATCCTGAACACCCTGTATATGAAAAGGTGATCAATAATGATTATGATGGAATGACCAATGTGGAGTTGAAAGAGAGAAAACAATTTAACTACCCTCCATTTTCAAGGATTATTGAGATAACCATAAAGCATAAGGATAGGGAAAAATCGTATAAGATAGCCAGAACACTTGGCATTGAGATTAAGAAAAACCTGCCTGCTGGAATGATACTTGGTCCTGAAGAGCCATTAATCGCCAAGATCCGGAATGAATACCTTCAACGCATTATAATAAAAGTTGAACGGGATAAGATTAACTTATCTTTCCTTAAAGAATTCCTGAACAATACGGCAATAGCCGTTAAGTCAACAAAAGAATTCCGTAGTGGAAAGATTGTCTTCAACGTTGATCCCTCCTGAAATTATCCGGTCTTGTATGATTTATTAGGGATATAAGCTATAAATTTGCTCAATCTCTATGATATGGACCTCAAAGGATTTTTAAATTGGAGTTTATTTGTTCTTCTTACTGTGCCCCTGGGTATATTAAGTTGTCAGGACTGCAGGGATTGCGGACCCAGTACCGCCGAACCCTTTGTTAATTTCCAGTTCTTCAATATCGATAGCCTTAATAAGGTAGAGGATACACTTTTAGTTCTGGAAGACAGTCTCGAAACGGTGATGGCAGGCATAGATACCGGAAATACAGATCTGGATACCATCAGGGTAGAATTGGAGAATAATATAGATGCATACGAACAGGTTAAAAATGACATTGAAAACGGGAAGATCAAAATTGATGAGGTGATGGGGCCTAACGGTGAAGGGCCAATATATTTCACAGATTCTTTAACCAACGATTCTTTGACCATATTCCGTTTTCCGCTGGACATGAATTATGACACTTGTTCATATATCGTGAATATTAATGGAAATGAAGATTTAGTGGGTGTGCAGTATTTGCGTGAGATAGATTATGCAAGCTACCTGATAGTGGTGAGGATCTACGAAACAGAAGTAATTGAGTATACTTATGATTCGGCGAAAGTGAATTGTGATAAAACAGATTGTATCAGTAATGAGACCACGATCAAGGTATATTTTTAGTCTGCTTTTCCTTATGGGATTTCTGACTTTCCCTCTGGTCTACGGCCAGGAGGTAGATCAGGATCAACAGGAGATAACAGATCCGATGATTGAGGACCTGCCTGATTCGATCGTAAGTGAGCTTGAAATGGCTACTCTGGATTCAATCGATATCGATGATGGTTCGCCCAGATCATATAACCGTTTTGAGATCGGCTTTGATTACCTGAAATTGCTGACATTTCTATTCCCTGAAGAAACTAAGATGGAAGCAGGACTTGGATTTATTTCTAAATATAATGTGGGGATAAATATCGAGGTTGGCTATGGGGAAAAGATTCCTGATGATTTCTATAAAAATGCTGATTACAAAGCTTATGGTTATTATGCACGGGCCGGGTTGAGTTATTATTATCCGTTCAACCCCACCACTAATTTTATTATTGGTGTAAAGTATGCGATGAGTCAATACCAGGATGAAGCCACTTTTTCAATTTTAAGTTCTTTATGGGACGATTATGAAGATGGCTTCGCACGTGAAGATTTGGAAGCCAGTTGGGTAGAGCTGATCCTGGCCTCAGAGGCGGCAAAGTGGGGCAATTTATATTTTGGTTTCACCTTCCGGTTGCGGTTTCTTATCCAGGCAGATAATTTCGATCCCTTCGAAGTCTATTTCATCCCTGGATACGGGCGAACCTTCGACACCTTCGTGCCGGCCTTAAACCTGTATATCAAATATGTAATCCCCTTCGGCAAGGGGGCCGAGCGTAAATAAATGGTCCGGTGGACCATTTTAGTGGGACCGAGCGTAGAGAAATGGTCCTGTGGACCATTTTAGCAAGGGGCCGGCTAACGAAGTGCGCAGCGAGGGAGTGTTAAAAAATGATCCGGTGGACCATTTTAGCGAGGAGCCAGCTAGCGAAGTGCGCAGAGAGGGAGCGTAAAAACTATAAAGAATGAAGCAAATTGGATTTATCATCATATTCTTTGGATTTATTGGCATCCTTATAGGAGCAAACATCTATCTGCCATATCGCATGGCGTGGTATTTTAATATTGAGAGTAGATGGTTGTTAAATATTCTTT
>JAHEGY010000041.1:0-6862 GCA_024644875.1 Cyclobacteriaceae bacterium | reverse complement strand
ATTGGATTTATCATCATATTCTTTGGATTTATTGGCATCCTTATAGGAGCAAACATCTATCTGCCATATCGCATGGCGTGGTATTTTAATATTGAGAGTAGATGGTTGTTAAATATTCTTTCCATCGTCATCACTGTTCTTATGATTGCTGGGCTTATTGCAAACAGTAATTCCATGAGCCGTATCGGTAGCTTGATCTATCGTACTGCAGCCATCACCATGGGCATGATGTTATACTTGCTCATTTCAGTTTTAATGGTAGACCTTTTAAGAATATTTACTGGTTGGACTCCTCAATTATATGGTATAATATCCTTGTCAATGACCATTTTAATATCTCTATATGGAATATGGAATTCGACCAATTTGAAAACCTCGCAAATTGAAATACCTATTCCCGGGCTTAAAACAGGCATCAGGGCTGTTCACTTGTCGGATATACATATTGGACATTTCAGGGGAAAAGCCTTTCTCCAAAAAATCGTAGACCGGACAAACAAACTCAAACCGGATGTTGTCTTTCTGACAGGCGATCTGTTTGATGGGAGGATCAGATTAAATGAAGAAAGCATTCATCCACTACGCCAAATAGAAGTACCGGTGTTCTTTATTGAAGGGAATCATGACCTCTACACCGGGGTGCGAAAGATCAAGTCAATACTCAGAAAAAACGGCATAAAGGTCCTTGAAAATGAAGTCTTTAATTGGAATGATTTGCAGATTGTTGGATTAAACCATATGGCTGCAGACCATAATACAGTAAGCATGCATGCTGCAAATGATGGCCCCACCATAAAAAATGTATTGGAAGGCCTGCCTATTGTTGAAAAAGAGCCAAGCATTCTGCTACATCACAGTCCGGATGGAGTTGAATATGCCAGTAGAAGTGGGATTGATCTCTATTTATCCGGACATACTCATGCCGGTCAACTCTTCCCAATAAATTATATTTCTGAGTTGGTATTCCCTTACAACCGGGGGCTTCACAGTTATAATGGAACCAGAATATTTGTCTCGGAGGGTGCCGGAACTTTCGGGCCACCTATGAGGATAGGAACAAAAAGTGAAATCACTATAGTTAAACTAATGCCAAATTAAAACTGAAAAATCGGGCAGGAAATGGTAAAGCCATAAATTATGGATATCTTTTCTGTTTAAATCAAAAAATATGAAATCAAAATGGACGCTTTTCACCGGTATTCTCTTGTTGATCCTTGGAATAATTCTCAGGAAGACTACAGGATTAGGAGCTGAAGGCTTAATACTTATCCTTGTCGGAGTGGCTTTCAAAACATATTATATAGTGAATAAAGCCCGAAGTGGTGAATATAAGCCGGGATATGAATTGATATTTCTATTTGTGGGATTGACTATGTTTATGACCGGTCTGTACATCAGATCTCATGAACCTTCATTTAGTCCGGCTCTTCTGATCGTTCCGGGTATTCTATTAAAGGTATTGTTTATTATTTTATTCATAATTAAAGTACGAAAGACCAGGAAAGCACTGGAAGGCACTACATAGATGCTTTAATTTAGACCCGGGTTGAATTAATAATAAAACCAAGTCCCGGATTTTATGTTATTATAGTGCAGCCACAATATGTGGCTACAGGTATTGATCTTATAAAACACCAAATAATAATAAGATGAGTAAAGAAAAGTGGAGGCTTGAAAATATGCCTGATTTAACAGGTAAAGTAATTATAGTAACCGGAGGTAATAGTGGTCTCGGATTCGAATCAGTTAAGGCATTTGCCGGAAAAGGAGCCGAAGTGATCCTGACCAGTCGATCAACTGAAAAAGGAGAAGCAGCCAAGCTTGAGATCCTGAAAAATACTCCAGGCGGTAAAATCACTGTCATGGAACTGGATTTGATGGATTTTGCATCGATAAAGAAATTCGCAAACAGTTTTAAGGAAAAGTACGATAAACTCGACGTTTTGCTTAATAATGCAGGCATTATGACTACCCCATATTTCCTTACAAAGGATGGATTGGAAGCCCAGAATGGTACAAATCATTTCGGGCATTTTGCATTGACCGGTCAGCTTCTGGATCTGATAAAAAAAACACCGGGTTCAAGGGTGGTCAATGTAAGCAGCAATGCGCATAAATATGGAAAGATGGACTTTGGTAACTTGTTGTTCGAAAATGGCAATGGATATACACCCATGAAGTCATATTCTAGGTCGAAACTGGCAAATTTATTGTTTACCTATGAACTGCAGCGGGCGTTTATGGCTAATGATATAGAAAGCATAGCCGTTGCTGCACATCCTGGTGCCTCCAGAACCAATTTGGGAAGATTTCTTGAAAACAAATGGTGGTTCAAGCCCGTTTTTTCTTTAATGGTTCCCTTCACCCAGGATCAGGCTCAGGGTGCATTGCCCCAGATCAGGACTGCTGTGGATCCCAAGGTAAAAGGTGGTGATTATTACGGCCCAAGTGGATTTGGTGAAATGAAAGGAGATCCTGTCCTTGTTAAATCAAATGAAGCATCACATCACAGAGCTGATGCCTGGAAACTGTGGGAAGAATCTGAGAAACTGACAGGAATCAATTACAATTTCTAGAATTCTGCCGCTGGGCATGATATCAGAATTTGACAAACTAGGCCAGTATGGCGCCTGGCTTTCAGTTCCATTCACTATCGTTGTGGGATGGGTATATATTATGATGGAACTGGTCGGTGATTATTCAGAAAATCCATTTGAGTGCTTGGGGAATGATATACCGATGTTATCACTATGCAGGACTATCGAAATTGATCTTAAAGAAATGCTGGGAGAAGACAATATACCTCCGGCAATTCATCCTAAGAATGACGTTTTATTGTGATAGAGGATGACATTCCTGAGAGATTTATCAATGAATTTGATATTACTCTAATTTGTCCTTCAACTCCAAGATCACCTTATGTGCGGTCATATCGGCTTGTGTGGGCACTATGGTAATATAATTATTCTTAATAGCCCACACATCATTATCCTCTCCATTATCCAGATAATGAAAATCCCCAGCCATCCAGAAGTACTTACCGCCATAGGGGTCGACCCTTTCATCAAAAGCCTCCTTCCACCTTGCATGTGCCTGCCGGCACACCTTTACTCCCTTTATCGGTCCTTTATGAATGGCTGGCATATTCACATTTAAAGCAATCCCAGTGGGTAATCCTTTCTCCAAAACTTGTCTTGTAATAGATTCAACGTATTTGAGAGTATGCGAGAAATCAGCATCAGCCGCATAATCACATAATGAAAATCCAATGGCCGGAATATCATCAATAGCCCCCTCCAGGGCAGCCGCCATAGTCCCGGAGTACACGATACTTATGGAAGTATTTGTACCGTGATTTATTCCGCTGACCAGCAGATCAGGTGTTCTGTCCGTTAAAATATGATGTTTGGCAAGTTTTACACAATCGACGGGGGTTCCGGAACACTGGTAGGATTCAATGCCGTTGAAAACCTTGGTTTTATACAGTCTCAGGGTATTACCCACGGTGATGGCATGCCCCATGCCGGATTGTGGACTATCAGGGGCGACTACCAGTACCTCCCCAAATTTTGCCATAATATCAACCAGTATTCTGATACCCTTGGAAACAATGCCATCATCATTTGTGACGAGAATTAACGGTTTACTCATATTTTAAAAAATCATTCCTCGATCAGGGCATTGTAGTAGGCCGTAATTCTGACCAGGTCCCTTCTGGAGTCTGTCTTTAGTTTATTTTTTTTGATATAATTCTTTATTTGGGGTTCTTTCCGGCTCATTATGTCATATAGCATTGGCTTTTTAAGATCATACTTTACAAAATTTCCTTTATGATCGAGAAAGAAAAACTCATAATCAAGCTTGGTTCGTGTCATATTAACCGAGGATCTATAGGCGTAAGAATATTGAGGTACAGTTTCAGTAACTATCTTCTCCCTGGCAAGAAGTGATAATTTTCCTTCATATAAGATCTCGAACAATAATGGCCGATCATAATTTCTTTCAATTTCATATGGGATTGAATAGAATGTCCTGAACATATCCACCGTATTATCATAAATGGTGAAGTACATTAATTTTCGGGCGCTGTAGGTTTGTATGGTACCTTTATAGACTATCTGGATGAGATCATTCTCCATATCATACTTGATATTACCTGATAAAGTATCTCCATTTGCCAGGGTAACTTTTCCTTCATGAAGAAGTTCAGAAGGAAAATCCTGAGCTACAGAAGTTGAGATTATCATCGATATGAATAATATGGAAAATATATGCCTCATGGATCTATTCCTTGTCATTCAATATGTCATGGCCCATTTTATCCCGCTTCGTTTTTAAATAATGAAGATTATATTGGTTTGGGATAATTTCAATTCCCATAACCTCCACAATTTCCAGGCCATAACCCATCAATCCGACTCTCTTTTTAGGATTATTTGACAATAGCTTAATTTTTGAAATATTCAGATCACGAATTATCTGGGCTCCGACTCCATAATCCCTTTCATCTGCTTTAAAACCGAGTTTTTCATTCGCCTCCACCGTGTCAAATCCTTTCTCCTGAAGTTCATATGCCTTCAGTTTATTTAAAAGTCCTATTCCCCTACCCTCCTGGTTCATATATATAACAACACCTTTACCTTCTTTTTCGATCATTTCCATTGCGCCGTGCAGCTGAGGGCCGCAATCACATCTGCAGGATCCGAAGATATCACCTGTTACACAAGATGAATGCACTCTTACAAGGACAGGATCGTCATTTCCCCACTCGCCTTTAACCAGCGCAAGATGAACCTCATCGGTATTTGTTTGCCTGTAAGCTTTTAAATGGAAACTCCCATACTCTGTAGGCATATTAACATCGGTAATCCGCTCGATTAAAGATTCCTTCTTAAGCCGGTATTCAATCAGGTCATCAATGGATATTAGTTTCAGGTTAAACTGATCAGCAATCTTTCTTAATTGCGGTAGTCTCGCCATAGAGCCATCTTCGTTCATAATCTCAACCAGCACTCCGGCAGGTTGAAATCCAGCAAGCCTTGCCAGGTCTATGGCCGCTTCTGTATGTCCTGTTCTTCGCAACACTCCGCCTTTCTTCGCTTTTAAGGGGAATATATGTCCAGGACGTCCCAGGTCTGAGGGTTTTGTATCAGGATCGACAAGTGATTTTATTGTCCAGTACCGGTCCTCCGCTGAAATTCCCGTAGCTACTTTTTCATCAATCAAATCAACTGAAACAGTAAACGGTGTACCGTGTATGGCAGTGTTTTTACCAACCATCAATTCCAGTTCAAGTTTATTACAGCGCTCTTCAACCAGTGGTGTGCAGATCAATCCACGACCATGCCTGGCCATAAAATTCACTATTTCGGGGGTTATGGCTTCTGCGGCACAGATAAAATCGCCTTCATTCTCACGGTCTTCATCGTCAACAACAATAACAACTTCACCCTTTTTTATCGCCTCAATTCCTTCTTCGATTTTATCTAATAGAGTTTCATCTCTCATTAATTTATGTTTTTATTGGTTTTGCAAAAATACTGCATTTGAATTTAAAATTTGCTTTTTATGATTTTCTCTATGCTCTGCGAGATATATAAAGCAGGATGTCGAAGATAAAAAATAATTATTGAAAAGTTGCGGAACGAGAAGTATCAAATAATTGTTACCTATATGAAAAGATATTCAAATTTGTTGTTAAAAATTCATAAAAACTTGATCTGTGAATTTATCCTTTTATGAATTGATTAATAAATTTTGTAGAGAAAATTAACACTTGTTTAAGACTTAGGAAACCTTTAAATCCATGCGAAATCTAATATTAATGATCGTCGTCGTATTTCTTATCATCATTGATATTGTTGTATTAATCGAGCTATTGAATTATGGCAGAAATCCCGTAACCGCAGTCATTTTTCTGGGCGCAAGCATTATTATAATTACTGGCATAATAAGAACCAGGAAAAAAACCAGTCAGAATAGCCTAAACTAGATATTTATATACAAATAGGAAGCGATTAACAGGGCATATGAACTTAATCCCAGATTCCACAGGTTAAATCTTAAGATTATTTTTTATATCTTTAATTCTCAGCACATTAATTTACTTTGAGGCCCAATTATATCAGTATCTTTAAATTTGAAATTACCAGTTGGGTAATTGCCTTCCTGGCTTTTACGTTTTTCAGGGTTATAATTGCTTTCGATTTTAAAGAATTACCTTTTTTTCAGACAGGATATCCACCCATTGTTTTAATCACTCTGAATCTATTTGGAGGAGTATTGATGGGAATAATCATGAGTTTTGCTGATATATTCTTTATTCGAACCATCAAATCAAAACATTCTTTTGGCTATTACCTTTTAAGGAAAAGTATCATTTATATAATCTCTATATTGCTTGTATTGTTGATAATATTTGGAATTGCTGTTAATGTACTGAATGTGCCAATCCTTGAAGGAGCTAATCATTTTTTCATAAGGAGTATTCTCAGCTACATGATCTATTGCCTTATTGTAAGTATTCTGATTGGATTCATCGGTCAGGTGAATGATAAATTCGGGCCAGGTATTCTTTTCCCTATGTTTATGGGGAGATACCATCGGCCACTGGAGGAGGATAAGATATTGATGTTTATTGATTTGACAGGATCCACAAAATTTGCTGAAAGGCTTGGACACATTAAATACAGTCATTTCATACAGGATTTCCTTTTTGATCTGAATATTGCGGCCAATAAGTGTAAAGGATCGATATATCAATATGTGGGTGATGAAGCAGTAATTTCCTGGGATAAGGAGGAAGGTATTGAAAACCAGAATTGCATATCTATTTTTTTTACATTTCAGGACATAATACAGG
>JAHEGY010000135.1 GCA_024644875.1 Cyclobacteriaceae bacterium | reverse complement strand
ATTCCGGTCCATGGATCAGGAAGACTTTTTCCGATCTATTTTACATAGTTAGTCCGGGCTATGAGGAAAATGGAGCAGGTCAATATCATTATGCAACATGGCCAGGTATTTCAGGAGACAAATTCCACGGACGTTTTGACGGCCCGGATTTTTCTATCGTTGATAATCCATGGCTGGATGAGCACATTCGTCAGAATCATGGTCCGCTTGGAGCCGAACACCCACATACTGAATACCTTATGGAAGGGGATACACCATCTTTTCTTGGCCTGGTGAACAATGGCTTGAATAACCCGGAGCATCCCAATTATGGTGGCTGGGGTGGCAGGTATGAGTTTTATATCCCTCACTATCAAAAGTATATGTATGAACCTGAAACCCGACCTATCTGGACAAATGCTCAGGATGAAGTATTCAGTGATATTACAGGCAGGAACCATACCAGTAATCATGCCACAATCTGGAGATGGCGGGAAGCCTACCAGCATGATTTTGCAGCAAGAATTGACTGGAGCAATACCCCGGAGTATGAGAAAGCCAATCATCCACCTAGGGTAAAGTTGGGAAATCCAAGCCAGATATCTGTAAAATCTGGAGCAAGAGTTAAACTTAGTGGAGAAGGCTCCTCGGATCCGGATGGAGACGAGTTATCATACAACTGGATTCATTACCGGGAGGTAGGCACCCTTCATGCTTACTGGCTGGAAATGGATGATGTTGATCAACCAGTAATGACCTTTACAGCACCGCAGGTGGAGGATCAGGTGAAAACCATGCACTTCATACTGGAAGTGACGGACAATGGATCACCTTCATTAACAAGATACGAACGCATTATTGTAAATGTATTTCCATAATATTCGATGATCAGTACGTATATTCAATTCACTTTAAGATTTCTAAAATGAAGGAATCATTAATCTTTGCTGTCCATCATGTAACGAGCAGAACCAAAACTATTGTCTTCAACAATATGGGAGAAATTCTTGCCAGAAAATCTGGATCAAGTATTAAAATAATGTTATTATGAAAATATTAAAATATATATTACAATTCTTTGTCATAATTAGCCTTCTCCATTGTTCTCCGGTAAAAAACAAACCAAGGGTTATTATTACCACGGATATTAATAATGCCGGGGGAGATCCGGATGATAAACAATCATTGGTCCATGTTCTGTGGTATGCTGATGAACTCGATATTGTCGGCATAATACCCGATTACTGGAATGGCAAAGGTTATGAAGCATCTATGAAGGTCCTTGATACTTATAGTAATGATTATAAAGAATACAATTTTAAAGAGAAAGGATACCCCGATCCGGAATCAGTCAGAAAATTATTTGCAAAGGATCCCGAATCCGCCAGGGAAATGATCATACAGGAGGCCACCAGATCAAAGGAGCCAGTGTATATACTGATCTGGGGACAAATGACCACTTTCCAGAAAGCATTGTTTGAGGAACCGGAAATTGCTAACAATGTCCGGATTCTCACCATTGCAACTGGTGTAAAATATGGCCCTGTGGATGAACAGGTTGGGGAAAAATGCGATGTGGTCAATTGGAATGGTAGAGGAAGAAATGAGATCTACGATGATTCGAGATTCGATGATCTATGGTGGCTGGAAAGTAACTGGACCTATAATGGGATGTTTATGGGTGAGGGACCTAGGATTATGTTCGAAAAACTATCCAGCTACGGTTCCATGGGTGAGTTTATAAAAACAGCCACCAAAGGACATGACTGGGCACAGTATTTCAGAGTGGGCGATACCCCAACCGTTCTGTATCTGATTGATCCTGCCAATAATATTGAGGATCCAGGCCTTGGAAGCTGGGCCGGGAAGTTTAAGAAACCATTTCCTGATAAACGGCCAGATTACTGGACTGACGATAACGGAGATATAATCTGGGATTATTCTGATCCATGTAATAGTTGGGAGAATGTTAAAGAAATGTATGCCTATAATAAAAACACATTATTCCAGCGACGTCAGGAAATGTACGATGAACTAATTATAAAACTGAACAAGCTCTACAAAAAGTAATTATAAGTATCAATATTTTTATAAATTGAGGTTGTTATTGCTAATAGATCCGGGTCTTTGCAGGATTTTCCGTGTTGATATTTTTTTAAAATGGCTTGTAATATTCGAATAATAGTATTCCGCAAATAACCAAAGAAATACAAAATGAAAAGACTTATTTTTCTATCAGTCATTCTATTATGTGTGTCATGCGAGTCGGATAAATCTGAAAAAAGAGGAGATGAAGTCATGGATACCAATTTTTCAGAAACTATGGATTACCCGATACAACCGGTTCCGTTTACTTCGGTCCGGGTGGACGACGATTTCTGGGCTCCCAGAATAAAAACCAATAAGGATGTGACGTTGCCATACAATTTTCAGAAAAGTGATGAGACTGGCAGGTTAAGGAATTTTGCCATTGCCGGTGGGTTGGAGGAAGGTGAATTCGAAGGCATTTTCTTTAATGATTCTGATGTATTTAAGATCATAGAAGGCGCATCATATACGCTCCAGGTAGAAGATGATCCGGAATTAAAAATGTATCTGGATGATCTGATCGCTAAGATTGCTGCAGCACAGGAGGATGACGGATATCTTTACACTAACAGGACCATCAATCCTGAGAAGGCAGCTGACGGGGCAGGGGAAGAACGTTGGACAAACCTGGCCGTTTATCATGAATTGTATAATGTCGGCCACATGTACGAAGCAGCGGTGGCGCATTACCTGGCGACCGGTGAAAGAACATTCCTTGATGTTGCATTGAAAAATGCGGATCTGGTGAATGAGGTATTTGGACCAGGGAAAAATATGGGTGTACCCGGTCACCAGGAGATAGAGATGGGTTTGGTTAAACTCTACCGGGTTACTAGAGATTTGAAATATTTAAAACTTGCCAAATTTTTTGTGGATCAGCGTGGTAATGATGAAGGACACGATCTGTTTGGCGAATATTGCCAGGATCATGAGCTCTTTGCTGAACAGGAAGAAGCGGTTGGTCACGCTGTAAGGGCTTGTTACTTTTACTCGGGAGCGACAGATGTAGCGGCATTAACCGGGACAAGCGCATACGATAGTGCCTTGCAGAACATTTGGGAAGATATAGTATACAGAAAAATTTACCTGACCGGAGGAATAGGAGCAGAGCCCCGGCATGAAGGTTTTGGGCCTGCTTATGAATTGCCCAATGCCACAGCATATACGGAGACTTGCGCGGCAATAGCCTTGATGTTCTGGAACCACAGGATGTTCCTGCGAAGTGGCGAAGTAAAATATATGGATGTTTTTGAAAGGATACTTTACAATGGATTCCTGGCAGGGATCTCCTTTGAAGGCAATACCTTTTTCTATCCAAATCCACTGGAAACAGATGGTGTAGCTACTTTTAACCAGGGAGTATGTGGCCGGTCACCCTGGTTTGATTGTTCATGCTGCCCGGTTAATGTGGTTCGCGTAATCCCTTCAATACCCGGATATATCTATGCTGCGAAGGACAATTCTGTTTATGTAAACCTGTATATGAGCAATGAAGCGGATCTTGAAGTGGGAGAGACTAAGTTCAGGATAAGCCAACACACGAGTTATCCCTGGAATGGGGATATAAAGATCATCATAGAATCTGACATACCGGAAGAAACGAGCTTCCTGTTGAGAATACCGGGGTGGTTACGAAACGAAGTGATGACCGGTGATCTCTATTCGTATATTGATGATGCTGCACTTTCTTATTCAGTATCCGTTAATGACAAGAAAGTAGATCCAGAAATTGAAAAAGGATATCTGATCATCAGTGGGCATTCATGGAAGAAGGGAGATCAGATCGATCTGGGATTCGATATGAAAGTGAGAAAAGTAGTCTCCAATGATAAGGTGGAAGCCAATCTTAATAAAATCGCCTTGGAGCGGGGTCCTATTGTCTTTTGTGCGGAAGAAGTAGACAATCAAATGGGTGTTGCTGATCTCTCATTACAGGAGGAAGCAAGTTTTGTGTTTGATTATGATTCAAATTTACTGGGTGGATTGGGTACCATAAGAGGTAATTCCTTTGTTAATAATAAAGAAGAAAGTTTTAAGGCCATACCCTATTACGCCTGGGCACACAGGAATATGGGGGAGATGGCTGTTTGGCTGTCTGTGGATTGATTTGATATTACTAACAGTTATTAACTGAAATGTTGATCTGTTATATAGCAATGATTAGGATCACCCAATTTCAGAAGATGGAGGATTATCCCAGCCTTGGTTGCTTATAATGAATACAGAACAACTTCACATAAATCTACTCTGGAACCTGTATTTTCTGCCCAAGGAATATTCCATTTAAAAAAAGACGATTGGTACCATACCAAGATCCCCTGAAATTCGGATTCTCAGCAAACATAACAACTCTTCCATCACCTATTTTGCTTACAATAAGAGAAGCCGACTTTTTAAGATGATCATTCAGGTTTTTGTCGGTGATGAATCCATCGATCAGAGGATCTTCTGTATACCTTGCAACTGTTGAATAAGGATTTTTACTCGGTTTTAACCAGACAGTACTATTACGGTATACCGGGAGCTTATTTGAATGGTATCCGAAACATAACGGATGTGTAAGATCAAGTTCAACTTCAAAAATAGCACCGCCTATCCGTTCTTTTCCAATATTTTCCCGGGCGGAAATATAGGGTAATCTTTCAATTGTCGTATCCTTCTCTTCTTTTATGAGTTCTTCCTTAACCAGTTTTTGTTTGATGATCCAATTGTTTGCATTACGAATAGCAACAAGTGTATTCCCTTGTGAAACCCAGTCTTTTATCTTTTGTTGCTTGACCGAATCCAGCCGATCGTAGTTTCCGGATACTATCACCATAACATTGTATTTGTGGAATTCGATCCTGTCGAATTGCCGGATTTGAACTTTGGTGACCGGCATATGCATACGGGTATCCAGTAAATGCCAGACTTCACCAGCCTCATAAGACGAAATACCATCACCGATTATCATTAGTACACCTGGTTTCTCTAAGTTGGTGATATTGCCGCTTCCAAGGTCTATACCGGATGAACTAAATCCGGTTTCTACGGAGTGAACCTCAGCATTAAACTTTTCAGAACCTGATCTGATGAGATGATACAGCGAATCTTCCGAAATAGACTGTCTTTTTACTGGGATCAACAGAGTGCCGGGATGAAATTGCCTGTCTTCATTCAGATTGGTTGAAATTGCAAAAGGTTTTAAGGCAGAAGAGGCCAGCACGCCATGATCCTGGAGATAGTAAAGGAAAGCGGGTGCATTATAATCTTCCCAGGAAATAATGTAGGCGTAATCAGACCGTTCAACCTGCGTGACGTTAACCAGTTTACTTAGATCATTGATTAATTCACCCTTTTTTAAGCTTCCTGTAACGCCAGTAAAGGACATGTTGTAGAAATTGACCAGAGACCAGGCTGAGGCGTCATAAAATACACTATCCCTATATTCATTATATGTTTCAAAAACAGATTGAACCAGCCTGTATTGAGCTTGTTCAGTAGGAATAATAAAGCCAAAATCCGGCTTGAATTTTTTCCCGGAAATCGTTATCTCTTCACTTAATGCATAAACTTCAATTTTGTGAAGGAGCAGCTTGTCGATAAATGCCAGGGTGCGGTTCCGGTCATACTGATCACCAAAAACATAAGCTTTCACCTGGCTTCCAGATGCGTTTGTTAGAGCGGATTTGAAGAAATCCCTTTGATAATTATGCAGTAATGATTTGTTTTCAACAGTGGCTTTAATAGTAGCCATGCTTGAAACATATTGGTTCCTGATGGTAAAAGGGAATGATAATGTAATGCCATTATCCATTTTCTGGAGATGTCCTCTTGAACTCGCTTGTTCAAATAACAAAGCCAAGCCACCCTGAAGGTCGGGGTAGGAGGATCCATAGCCGGGATATGTACCATCAAATACTTCTTTAGTAAAATAAAGTGATCCGATACTGTCAAGACCTTCCTGATAATACCTGGCAAATGTGTCATTTAATGTAGTGTAATTATCTTTGGGCATGATTGGATTAAGCGATCCATTGTCCTTCATAGGTTCAAAGAAATAGGTGCTGCCTGAACCCATTTCATGAAAATCAGTGACAACATTTGGATACCAGTGATGATACCACTCCAGTTTTCCACGACTTTCTGGATTAATGGCCAGGTACCAGTCCCTGTTCAGATCAAACCAGTAATGGTTAGTACGACCCCTTGGCCATACCTCATTGTGTTCAACGTCCAGGGGATCCCCAACTAGTGGATTGGCCTTGTACATATTGGCCCACCAGGTATGCCGGTCCCTGCCATCCGGATTGATGGTGGGATCGATAAATATAACTGCATTTTCCAGATAATTCCCGATTTGACTATTCTGTGAAGCGAGCAGGGTGTAGGCCGTTAACATAGCAGCTTCAGCGCTGGAAGGTTCGTTGCCATGCACCCCATATCCCAGGTTTATAAATACTGGCAGGTCATCCGGTATAGATCCCTCATCTGATGGATCGATAATTTTAAGATGACGGTCCCTTATCTCATCAAGATTGGATATGTTTACTGGATCGGATATGGTTAGAATAATAAGCGGCCGGTATTCAAAGGTTTGTCCATATTGTGTGAATAAGGCCTTGTCAGAAATCTCAGCTAATGTATTGAAATAAGCAACAATCCGGTCATGCCTGGTATGATGTGAACCGACAGGGTAACCAAGAAACTCTTCAGGGGATGGTATTTTCGGATCAAATGGGGCATACTTTTTCAGAAAATATTCCTGTGCTTGAACCGGGATGCTCAGGATAGCAATAAGTACTACCAGGATAATTTTTGTAATCTTTCTCATCTATATTCGGTTTAAAAAATGATCTCTAAAATTTCAAATGCCTAAAATAGCATTTATGAATGAATATTCGTCCAATCAGAAACCTAATTCTTTGAGAATTCAGTTAATAGCCTGAATACACCAGTCTTTAATGGGGATAATTTAGATGATTTGCCATAATTATAGGGGATGGTGGGCTTTTATATCAGGAATCCAGCAATTTTCTTATTTCACGGGTGATCTGATCCAGATGTTCGCTACTATTATTAGATAATAAAATTATAACGTTTCCATTGTCTAATTGGCGATCAAAAAGTGTTCTGAATCCTTCCAGGTTGCCATCATGCATAACATGCTGCGGATCGTCCGGATCAATGAACCATCCAAAGCCATAATACTCAATATCAGAATTTTTCAGTGTTGTCGGTTGATACGCCAGGTTCAATAGATCTTTATTGATCAGTGCATACGAGGATAAGGCATGATCCCATCTGTACAGATCTTCAACATTCGAAAATATGCCTCCTCCGCCTGTTGTTCTGAATGTATAGTCTGTCAGTTTACCATCATTTCCATATCCAGTCACCCGGTATTCGGGTTCCTCAGCATATTGATCATAGATAATTGTACTTTCAAGTCCTGACTTTTGTAATGCATTTTCCTTGAGGAAGTTGGCAAAACTGGACCCTGTTATCCTTTTAATCAATATGGATAATAATACATAACCGGAATTACTGTATCTATACTTAGTCCCGGGATCAAATTCCAGTTCTTTAACTGTAATAAGTGTGTTAAGGACATCTGTATTCGTAAACCCGGGGAATAACTGAGCAAAATTGTAATAATCCGGAATCCCGCTTGTATGATTTAATAGATTTTTAAAGGTGATCTCTTGGTATATTTCAGGTAATTCCGGAAGATAAATTCGGATCCTGTCTTCAAGTTCTAAGTCTCCACTTTGGACCAGCATAAGGATCGCCGCGGCTGTAAATTGTTTACTCACAGAGGCCAGGTAGAATTGTGATTCAATTCTAAGAGGTATATTTCCCTCCCGGTTGGATAGGCCGTACGCCCCCTTAAATATGACACCACTGCTGTCAGCCACCAGGATTGTGCCATCAAATGTTCCCCTTTCATGATATTGGGATACTAAAATGCTTATCTTTTCTGCAAGATCTTTATTCTCAACATTTCTTCCCTTTGGTTTACAACCCTCAAATAAAATTGATCCCGCAAATAATAATAGGACGATATTAACTGATATTGCTAGTATTTTTTTCATGAACATATCATTCTGATCATTCTGACTTCCTTTTTTCATAATTAGAGACCAGTTCCTGGACTTTTTCCGGTTGTTTATCAGCCAGGTTATGTACTTCCGTTCTGTCCTCTGTCATATTATAGAGTTCCCAGTCATCCTTGTTCGATCTGACAATCTTCCAATCACCCTCCCTGTACATGCGGAACCTTTCCGTATGGCCTGACATGAAATACTCAGGTTCTTCCCTTGTTTGCCCCAGGAATACAGGCAACAGGGATCTACCATCAGGAGGGAGGCTGGCTTTCCCGGAAACCTGATCCGGATAAGCAATCCCCGCAATATCAATCAGGGTAGGCAGTAAATCAACTACATGACCAGGTTGATCAGTAATACCTCCCTTATCTTTAATCATCCGCGGCCAGCTGGCGATGAAGTGAGTATGTGAACCGCCCTCATGACCAAACTGTTTATAATACCTGAATGGCGTATTCCCTGCATTAGCCCAGGCTGCGCATAGTGTCCTGTAACCATCAGCTCCCCCGGGAGGATGAATGAAATCCCGGTTGCTGTCATAGGGGCAGGACCCATTGTCCGATAAATACATGATCAAAGTATTATCATACAAATCATTGGCCTTCAGATATGCAATGATCCTCCCTACATTTATGTCAAGCCGGTGGACCATGGCAGCAAAAACTGACATTTCAAGATCCAGGACATCCTTTTCCTCCTCAGTTAATGATTCCCAGGGTCTGTATAAAGGGATCTTTTCCCGTATTTCTTCATCTCCTTTGGGATGACCCCGAAACCTGTTTATATTTCCTTCCGGGGGGCTCATAGGATATTTCCGATCCAATATACCCAGTTCGATCATCTTATCATACCGCTCCTGGCGGATCATATCCCAGCCTTTCAGGTATTTTCCCCTGAATTTTGCAATATCCTCCTCTCTTGCCTGCAGAGGATAATGGGCGTTGTTGTAAGGAAGATACAGGAAGAAAGGATTATCCCTGGTCAAAGCAGTATCCAGAAATTTAAGCGCATAATCAGTCAGTACATCTGTCTTGTATAGGGGTTCAATTTCATTTTCAACTTCATCAATAGAGAGCTCGCGGCCATTTAAAATGAATGGATTTGCCATTTCACCACCTGGAGGAACAAAGAATTCACTGATCTTCCAGAAAGTGAAGGTATGGTTAAAGTTGTTGACAGCATATGCTGATTCCGGAACCCATTGCTGGAAGTGTTCCTTGCCACACATGATGGTCGTATAATTGGCTTTGTTCAACAAATTAGCAACAGACAAGCTTCGGTCATCGCCTTTATAATGTCCGGTGAGCATGACAGAACGGGTAGGCTCGCATTTGGCCATATTATAGAATTGTATAAAACGGATCCCTTCGGCGGCCAGTCTGTCGAGATTGGGCGTCAGAATCTCCCCACCATAAGAACCAAGGTCAGAAAAGCCAATATCATCACCCATGATCAAAACAATATTTGGTGGTTTTTTATCGGGTTCAGTACCGTTGCATCCTGAAATTAAAATGGCAATAAAGAAGAAAAACAATACTTTAATGAAAATAAGATTCATTTTTATTCTTTGAAATTTTGATATCATAGAAATTTTCATTTATAAGTCTGGGTAGGTTAAAATTCAAAATCCCATAATGGTTCAGCCCCCTGTAAATTTTCCACAAAATAGTTCCACTTCCTTTTGGTGAAATATTCCCGGTGTACGCCATTATACCCGTGTCGCATACCGGGTAAAATCAGCATATCGAAATCTTTATCAGCTTTTATCAGGGCCTCGGCCAGTTTGAAAGTAGCCGATGGATTCACGTTTTCATCAATTCCGCCATGGGTTATCAGCAATTTGCCTTTTAAATTTCCGGCCATCGTTATATTTGATTGCTGATGATATTGAGAATCCACTGGCCAGCCCATATACATTTCGGGCCACCAGGCTTTTTCCATTCTATGATCGTGATCAGCTGAAGATGATACGGCCACTTTATAAAAATCAGGATATTGAAGGAGGGCATGAGCGGCATCATAGCCACCTGCAGAATGTCCGTAAATTCCCACCCTGGATTTATCCATCCATGAATACATCTCCGCGAGTTGCTCTATGGCCGCAATGTGATCCTGTAAATTAAATCCGAGTCTGCCATACGAATAATCATGAAATTCCTTTGATCTCATAGCAGATCCCCGGCCGTCAACAACCATGATAATGAATCCCAACTCAGCGAGAGATTGCTTTTCTGATCCGTAAACGACCTGATTAAAGGATTTTGGGTAGACTGAGGTGTGCGGACCTGTATAACTATTATCTATTACAGGGTATGATTTCCACCTATCAAGGTTACTTGGCAGCCACAAGGCCCCGTAAATGTCGGTTTTGTCATCACTGGCTTTAACCTTAAAAGAAACAGGGGTTTGCCAGCCATTATCCAAAGCAGAAGAAATATCCGTTTTGTCAATTTCCAGAAGTACCTTTCCATCAAACACATTCCTTAAAACTGAAATCGTTGGCTGGTCAAGTTTGGAGTAATTGTCTACAATAAATCTGCCATCAAGAGAGAAATCGACCATGTGATTTGCGTCTTCAGGTGTTAAAAGCCTGAGTTCAGAACCATCAAAATTGACTTTATAAAGGAATTGAAGGTAAGGGTTTAGATCGGTTTCTTTTCCAGCAGCCGAGAAGTAAATAATCTCATTTTCCTCGTCGAGGTATTCAAGGTCTTTTATGAAATATGATCCATTTGTGATCTGTATGATTTTCCCTGTTTTCCAATCCATTCTGTAAAGCATGTTCCAGCCACTTCTTTCGGATGAAAAGAAGACTTTATTGGTCTTTTCACTATACTTGAATATTGAATACATGATCTCAATATTCGTTTTACTACTGTCGGTTCCTACAACCCTTATATTGCCATTTGATGGATCTATTTCTATAAAATCAAGTTTTTTATAACCCCGGTGCCAGTTTCTTCCATACAAAAACTTTCCATTTGTCGCCCATCTCAGATCAGGTAAATTGAAGTGTGCCTTGGGTTCCATATCAATTTTGATCATTCTTCCGGATTCAATATCGAAAATTACCGGTACCTGATAAACCAGGTTCGTATCCCCAGGGGATGCACGATAATAATACAGAAGATCGGGGCGATACAGGCTATCGATTGACCAGTCCAGCAGGTACATTTTACTGGCTGTCCTGAAATCGGTAATTGTGGTGTAAATCCTTTTTGAATCAGGACTCCAGTCAATCCGGAAATTTTCTTTCCTGGACCCGTTTTCCCCCCGAATCACATCACCCCATCCATAATAATTGGCATAATCATAATCTTTACCTCCATCAGAGCTCAATTGAATTACAATGCCTGATTTGGCAGACTTAATATACAGATTATGTTCTTTGATATAGGCAAGCCAGTTCCCATCTGGGGAAAGGATCTCTGATTTATCTGCAGCATTCTCTGCTTTATCTTTAATCTCTCTGAGTTCATAAGTATTTTTATAAAGAGTGAAAGTCCTTTGCCTGAATGTAAATTCAATCGAATCATCAAATGCATATTTTATTTTTTCGATCTGGAGGTCCTGGGCATCAATTTCCTCATCAAAGAAGACTTGCAACGAATCGGCCAATCTAGTATGATCAAAGGCTTGGATCTTTTTCATGCTGTCCAGGTAAACAACGCGGAATGTAGTACCTGATGAAGTATTGGTTTTATACCAGAATGAGATGCTGTCCTCAATCCAATTTGGCCTGACGTCCAGATTATATATCTTCTTCTGAATGTTTCCCGGCAGAAATTCAACAGCCCGGTTATAATCTTTCAGGCTCAATTTATGATCTTCTGGTTCGCATGAAAGAATG
>JAHEGY010000040.1 GCA_024644875.1 Cyclobacteriaceae bacterium | reverse complement strand
ATTATAAAATACTTCGACATAAAAATTATTATACAGATATAAATTGATCTTATATCCATAATATCGGATGGCCACTATGAACTCTCCTTCAAAGTAAATTTTCTTTACTTTTTCGAAAAAAGGTATATTCATGAACTCAACCTCGTTCAACATATTTCTAGTATTCGAAATCTACTACCACCCTTTCCTTTGCTAATTCAGTTATACGTCTGGCAACCAATATATGTTCGGGATGTTTTCGGCATTATTCTGATGCAATCGCCACATTACTACATGTTTAACCATAAATAATTAGCTTACAGGTAAAGAAATTTAAGTAAAAATATAATAATATATACTAATTTAATCGTTGTAATTTAAATACTAAGGTGTTTTTAAAGCACATTGAATTGGATTACTTTTTAATTAAAACAAGACTGGCTATTAAAATAACTAAGTTATGAGAATAATTGTATTTATTGTATTGTTCTTTACTGCCTTTTATGTTTCAGCTCAGGATATAATACCCAAAGAACGGTTTGGTGATCTGAAACTTGGCGTCACATACGAAGATGTGATCTGGATAATCGGGTTTGACGGATCCAAACTTTCGAGGGAAAGTGCACCTGAAATGCTACGTGAACCGCTCATAGAGTTGAGTATAGATTTCGATTACGTGGTCAATTTCCGTTATATAATGGACCTCCCTGTTACCAGCGTTTATTTCAAGGATAACCTTGTCGTTTTCTTTACCATTAGCAGTTATCCTGAATACAATCAGTTTATTTGCCAGGACCTGACAACTTCGGTTGGCCTCAAATTCTGGGATTCATTGAATCAGGTCCGTGAATTGTATGGGCAAGAGGTATCCCAGCTTCAATATACCAGTGGGGATATACAGTATTATGCTTACAGGGAGGATGGGATATGCTTTGGACTTGATAACAATGAAGTCAGAACAATAAGCATTTTCGATCCCGAATTCTAAAAATTAAATAAAGATTTCAATAACAAACAGTGCAATTACAAATTAAATGAATATGAACACTCCATTAATAAAGAACTTTTGTTCAGCAGGATTTTTATTGATAATTATGCTTTTCGCATATTCTTGCGGTACTGACAAAAAGCAAGAAACTTCTTCTGATGAATTCGATGAAGCGGCTTCAGAAATAAAGGAAAAGGTGGAAGCTATTATTTATGAGATCCCGTCTCCTTCTGAGATTCCTTTCATAATCCAGGCAACAGGGGCTGAATATATTCCGCAACTGGTAAACGACCTGAGCAAATATGAAAAGTATACCTCCTCAACAAAGGTTGCTGCCATGAACCTGGGCGTTTACGCATCAGATATCGGATACTTAGTGACCTATGAGAAGGTGCAGGAAGCCCTCAACTATATGGATGGTTGTCTTGATATAGGGGAGTCATTAGGGTTGCAGAGCACCATAGATGTTTCTATCATCGAAAAATTTGAAGCAAATCTTGGAGAAAGAGACACCCTGGCGGCTATAATTAACGATGCTATTAATAAAAGTGATTCCTATCTGAAAGAGAATGAAAGGAACAATATCGCTGCACTGGTAATCGCCGGCACATTCATTGAAGGATTATATATAGCCACACAAATTGTAGATTCTTATCCAAAAGATATGCTCACAAATGATGACCGGAATCTGATATTAACTCCATTGATCCGTATCGTTCTGGAGCAGGAAACGGCACTCGGCAATATGATCAGTTTATTAAAAAGTATCGACAATAAAGGGGACTGGATTGAAGGCCTGATCAATAGTATGGAGGAATTGAAATCCAACTATGAAGAACTGGATATTGATGTGTTGCTTGATGATAATAAAGGAAATGTGGTTCTGTCTGACAAAGTACTTGAGCGAATAACCATACAGGTACAGAAGATCAGAAGTACTGTCACCTACTAAGAATAAGAAAAATAAATGATGAAGTATTGATTGGTTATTCTTTCAATACTTTTTTTATTTAAATTACGAAGGATCAACTAGTTTATGAGTGAACAACTCCTTAAGGCCGTAATATTATTGTTTGCAATCCTGGCGAAGGTTGACGGCGTATCGGAGGATGAAAAAAAGACAATAAAGAACTTCCTGCTAAACCGGCTTAATGAAAAGACAGCCCTGAAATATTATGATCTTTTCGTAAGTCTCATAGAGGTATACAAGAAACAGGGGGACAAAATGTCCGCCGATGAAAAAAAAGATAATGAAAAGCAGGAGGTTGAAAAAATAAGCCGCCGGATAAATGCAGAACTAACGCATCATCAGAAAATCGTATTATCGCTTGATCTGATCATGCTTATCATCGCCGACGGCAGAATTTCAGCGAAGGAAGAAACACTGCTAAACTTCATCGCTAGAGAAATCAAGGTTGATTCCCAGGATATTGAATCTATAAAGCGGTTTTCTCTGGCTGAGGATACTACAAGCCTGGAAAATGACATCTCGTTGATCATTGCTTCAAAAGAAGAACACCTCAGGAATCATTCCCGCAGTATTCATATAGAAAGAATAGATGGTTTTATTTCAATCCTGCAGTTGATGAATTACTCCGGATCTTTCTTTATCAAATATGTGGGTTCCTCTGTCATTTTCATAAACAACATCCCACTGAAGAAAGGTGAGATAAGGGTATTGCCTGCAGGAAGCACCATCAGGGGAACCACTTTCAGCCCGATCTATTACAGCGATATTGTCGGTGGTTTTTCCAAGACAGAAGATGAGGCGAAGATGTCTTTTTCCGCTATAGACATAGAATATCGGTTCAGGTCAGGAACAGTGGGCCTGAACAAGGTCAATATCAGTGAGGAAAACGGGACACTGGTAGGCATTATGGGTTCCAGTGGTTCCGGTAAATCAACATTACTTAATGTACTTAACGGAAATGAAAAACCCGATAAAGGAAAAGTATTGCTCAATGGGATCAATATCCACCTTGAAAAGAAAAGAATAGAAGGTGTAATTGGATATGTACCACAGGATGATCTTCTGATTGAAGACCTGACTGTATACCAAAATCTGTTTTATGCTGCTAAACTTTGTTTCAGTAACCTGAATGATCAGAATATTGATGAACTGGTTCAAAAAACATTGATTAACCTGGGATTAAGCGAAACAAGAGACCTGAAGGTAGGAACTCCTCTTGATAAAACGATAAGCGGTGGTCAAAGAAAGAGGTTAAATATCGGCCTGGAACTGCTCCGGGAGCCTACAGTTCTGTTTGTGGATGAACCTACATCGGGATTATCTTCCAGGGATTCGGAAAACATTATTGACCTGCTTAAAGAACTTTCTTTAAAAGGAAAACTGATCTTTGCGGTAATCCATCAACCATCCTCTGATATATTTAAATTATTTGATAGACTCATTATTCTGGATGAGGGGGGATATCAGATATATTATGGGAACCCTGTTGAAGCCGTCGTATATTTTAAGGCACTTTTTAACCTGGTCGATAGCGATCATGGAACCTGCATGACCTGCGGTAATGTTAACCCGGAACAGATCTTCAACATTATAGAAACCCAGGTTGTCAATGAATTCGGGAAGCTGACAAAGCAAAGAAAAGTCACACCGGCTCAGTGGCATGATATCTTTCAAAAGAAAACAGAGATAATTCATTCCACTGAACATACCCATCAACTGAAATCCGCACTCAGGATCCCAAACAGGCTTAAACAATTCAAAATATTTGCAACACGGGATTTCCTGGCTAAAATAGTCAACAGGCAATACATGATCATCAACATGCTGGAGGCACCCCTGCTGGCTTTTTTATTGGCTTATATTGTAAAGTATTTTCCATTTACGGGTGATAGTTTTAAAACTGCCTACAGCTTTAGCGATAATGTTAATATCCCGGCCTATATTTTTATGAGTATTATCGTGGCGCTCTTTATGGGATTGACTGTGAGTGCCGAAGAAATTATACGTGACCGCAGGATCCTTCAGCGTGAATCGTTCCTGAACCTGAGCAAGGGCAGTTATTTGAATTCGAAACTGCTTATCCTATTTACTTTATCCGCTATTCAGACATTGTCTTACGTGCTGATTGGTAATTACATACTTGAAATTCGAAGCATGGATCTTTCGTTCTGGCTTATTTTATTCAGTACATCCTGTTTTGCCAATGTGCTTGGACTCAATATTTCCGCGGCATTCAATTCAGCAGTTACTATTTATATTTTAATCCCCATCCTGTTGATCCCCCAGATATTACTGTCCGGAGTGGTTGTTAAATTTGAGGAGCTGAATCCGGGTATTTCAAGCAAGGACAAGGTACCCCTGATAGGTGAGATCATGGCCTCCAGGTGGGCGTTTGAGGCGGCTATGGTGACGCAGTTCAAGGAAAATAAATTTGAGAAAGCATTTTTTGAACTGGATAAAGAGAAAAGTACTGCCGAATATTATAATCTATATTATGTGCCGGCATTAATGACGAAACTGAATTATTGCAATATAAACTACAAATCCACCAATACAGAGACAATAGAACTTGTTAATAATGGCTTCGCTTTATTGAGAAATGAAATAGGAGAAAGGCTGAATGAATTCGGGCATGACCGCCTGCCACTTTATCCTAAATTAAATATTAATGATTTTGATCATCAGGTCTATAAAGAGACTGATGAATTCCTGAAGATACTCAAAAGGGTCTATGTCAGGCGGTACAATGAAAAAAGTGAGGAAAAGGACGCTCTTGTTCAATCTATGACTGACAGCCCCGAAAAGAGGGAAATTTTTAATCGGCTCAAAAGAGACCACTACAATAAAAGGATTGAAGAAATGGTCAAAAAAAGAAATGAGGTCGTCCGTATCATAGTATATAAAAACCATCTTGTTCAGAAGATATATCCAATTTTTCATGATCCTGTTAATCCTGACCATTTTTTCGATTTCAGAACCCTGTTCTATTCCCCGAATAAATATTTTGCCGGCAAACTGAGAGACACATTGTGGTTTAATATTGGCATGATATGGTTTATGACAATCTTGCTATTTATTGCATTGTATTTTGATCTTCTTCGTAAATTAGTCCACAGTTTCAGCAAGGTCGACCTGAAGAAGCAATCAGCAAGCATTTAAAATTAAAGCTGGTGATTGACGCACTCTGCTGAGTGGCCTTATAATCTGTTCACATATGTTTTTTTATTTATCAAAACTGATTGCCTTTCTGTTTTTACCATTTACTCAAATGTGTATTTGGTTTATTCTGGGAATATCACTGAAGAAAAGGTCAATCAGAGTAAAATTTTTGATACTGGGATTAGTCTACTTATTCTTTTTCTCGAACAGGTTTATAGTCAATGAAGTCCTTTTATTATGGGAGATCCCGCCCACTCCTTATGAAAATATCACGGAGGAATATTATGCCGGAATTGTTATGGGTGGCGTGACGAACAGTGAAAAAACACCCAGGGACAGGGTATTTTTTTCCAAGGGCGCAGACAGGATAATCCATGCTTATCAATTATACAAGCTGGGTAAGATCAGGAAAATCCTGGTTTCCGGGGGATCAAGTAAACTGAAGGATTTTAAATACAAAGAAGCCGACAACCTGTATAATTATCTGATATTATGTGGGATGGATCCGACGGATATTATCCTGGAAAACAATGCCAGGAATACTTATGAGAATGCCTTGTACTCCGGGCAAATCCTGGAAAATGAGTATCCAGGTAAAAAACACCTCGTTATTACTTCAGGTTTCCATCTCAAAAGATCACTTCTGTGCTTCAGGAAATTGGGTATGGATGTCGACGGATTTAGTACGGATTTTTATACAAAAGACCGCAAATTTAACCTGGACATGATATTGATACCTGATCCATCAGCCTTCAGGGACTGGCATATGATTATCCATGAGTTACTGGGATTGATATCTTATAAAATCGCAGGATACATATAAATTATCCGGACACCCATATCGATTTTGCATTCATGAACTCCCGGATGCCCAGATATGAAAGTTCCCGCCCATAGCCGGAATCTTTGATCCCTCCAAAGGGAACTTTCGGGTGAGAGGCAACCATGGCGTTCACAAAAACTGCTCCCGTTTCTATTTTTCTTGCCAATTCCCAGGCATTGTCCCGGTCTTGCGTCCAGAGGGAAGCGCCAAGTCCGAATCTTGAATTATTTGCTATGTTAACAGCATCCGGGGCATCCCTGGCTGATATTACTGAAGCTACCGGACCAAAAAGCTCTTCATCAAAACCAGGCATGCCCGGTTTTACATGCGTAAGAATAGTAGGTTTATAAAAGCTTCCTTTGGTGGTGGGTCTTTCGCCGCCGGTCAGGATCTTTGCCCCCAGGTTTACCGAAGCTTCCACCTGGTGGCCTATTTCTGCTACGAGATCTTCTCTGGCCATTGGCCCATAATCGACTTGATCCAACATTGGATCACCACCCTTCATACCTCTAAAGGCCTTATCAAAAAGATCAATAAATTCATCGAAAATCGTTTCTTCCAGAATAAAACGTTTTGCTGCAATACAACTCTGTCCACAATTGATCATACGGGCTTTTACAGCCGTATCCACTGCGGTTTTAATGTCTGCCTCTTTTAATACGATAAAAGGATCACTCCCACCCAATTCAAGGACCAGCTTTTTAAGGTTCTTGCCAGCACGCTCAGCAACCCTTCTTCCCGCTAAATCACTTCCTGTCAAAGTAACTGCCTTAATTCTCGAATCATCAATGATTTTAGGCACTTTACCTGATCCGATCAAAAGTGTCTGAAAGGCACCTTCCGGGAATCCGGATTCCCGAAAAACCCCCTCTATCGCAAGTGCGCATTGCGGTACATTTGAGGCGTGTTTTAAGATTCCAACATTCCCGGACATCAGTCCCGGAGCGGCAAACCTGAATACTTGCCAGAAAGGGAAATTCCATGGCATAATCGCCAGAACTATGCCTATCGGATCATATACAAGGTAACTATCCGCTTCTTCCACATCCAGCCTCTCGTCCCTGAGAAAAGTTTCAGCATGATCAGCATAATAACGACAAACCCAGGCACATTTATTAATTTCAGCCCTTGATTCGGAAATTATCTTACCCATCTCAAGGGTAATGATCTTAGATAATTTTTCAATATTCTGTTCAAGAACATCAGCACATTTATGCATTAATTCCTGCCTATGGGAAAAAGAAGTCTTTGACCACTCACGGAATGCATTTTGGCCATCCTGTAGCGCCTGCTCTATTTGATGATCTTTGAATTCGATAAACTCCTCAAGCACTTCTGAGTTATAGGGATTTATTGATGAAATTGGCATGGCAATCTATTTTTTTAGGGCATTGACTGATTCCTGGGCTGCAATGAAGGCTATGACCGGTCCGACAATGACACCGATAACAGGTATTAGTAATATGAAGTTAAATATCAATCCATTTGTGATAGGAATTCCTGGCATATTCTGGCTCTTTTTAATGCTATCCTTCATGGTCAGTCCTCTCATCTCAAAGGCATAGTCCATCAGGACCATGGAAAAAAAATAGCTCTCAGCGATAAATATCAGGATGGGAATCAGTGGAAATATCCAGAATATAAGAATCGCCAACAGCGTTAAAAGTATTGTAATAAGAATTTCCAGGACAAAGTTCCGCACTGCAAATTTTATTCCCCGGAAAGAACAAAAACAGTACGCCCATATGTTCATTTTGTGATCCTCCCCACTTACTAAGCGGTGAAAAATATTTGAAATATTGACAAACACCGGTGAAAGTACTATTAGTATAAGGTAACGGTATAACTTTAAATATAAAAAAAAGGTTAAACCACGAATCGCGAGGGTGGCGATAATATGAAATAGATTTCCGACAGCGGAATCAAATTCCCTGACCAGGAATTTCCCGTTTACATAAAGCAGGATATCATCAGAGGTTGTCCATGCCAGTACTCCGACACCAACCGCTATTAGAAGGCTCAAAATGGAAGGGAGAATCAGGATTGACCAAAGTCGCTTATTATCCAGTGTACGGAACGCCTGACCATAGGATTTATAGGCTAAAAATAGTTGCTCTCCCAGTTTCACAGATTTATACTTATAGCATAAGTTTATTAAAAAAAAAACTCTATTCCAACCTTAACCAACAGTTCTTCCCCAATTAAGGCCGTTTAGCAATATTTCTTAAAAAGTTAACCCAGAATAAGAAGCAGAATTGCGTATTTTTTCGTATCTTAATCCAGAAACTATTTTTTCACTTTTAGTTTTCTAATCTGGATATTTTTTTGAAATGAATACGATATTATAATGACTTTGCTTGATAAAATACGTACAAATGCCAGAACATACCAGAAGAGAATCATCCTGCCGGAAAGCTATGAAGAACGGACATTAAAGGCCGCCAATGCTGCCCTGGAAGAGGGTTTAGCTCAAATTATACTCCTTGGAAATAAAGAAAAGATCTTATCCCACGCTGTTGATCTTAAATTAGATGCTCTGGATAAGGCTGCTATAATTGATCCAATAAATCATGACAAAAAGAATCTATATATAGATATGATGGTGGAGATCAGGAAACATAAAGGATTGACTCGTGATGAAGCATCAAAACTCATTGAAAATCCGCTGTATCTCTCCACGCTTATGATCAAGAATGGTGATGCGGATGGCGAAGTTGCTGGCGCCATGAATGCCACAGGCGATGTATTGAGACCTGCCTTTCAGTATGTCAAAACATTGCCTGGCATTTCAGTAGTAAGCGGCGCATTTATAATGATACTTCCTGGATCCATGTACGGAGATGATGGCATTATGATATTTGCCGATTGTGCCGTTCACCCCGATCCCGATGAAAACCAGTTGGCGGAAATAGCCATAGCAACTGCTAAAACGGCAAAAGACATTGCAGGCCTGGTGCCAAGAGTAGCTTTATTAAGTTTCTCAACAAAAGGCAGTGCAAGACATGAAATGGTGGACCTTGTGGCAAATGCCACCAAAATAGCAAAATCGTCAGATCCTGATCTGCTTATTGACGGAGAGTTGCAGGCTGATGCTGCGATTGTGGAAGCCATAGGTAAGAAAAAGGCACCTGGTAGTCCTATCGGCGGGAAAGCGAATGTGCTCGTATTCCCTGACCTGAACTCAGGCAACATTGCCTATAAACTGGTCCAGCGACTTGCCAATGCGGAAGCAATAGGACCGATCCTGCAAGGCATGGCCGCCCCGATAAATGATCTATCCAGAGGCTGCTCCGTTTCAGATATTATCAACATGATCGCCATTACCGCGAATCAGGCAGCTGGAATTAAGAAATAATTAAAACTGAATACAATGGAACAGGTTGAACCTATTGAAGAATATGCTCTGAAGAGTTCCGGAAACGAGAAACATGAATCTGATACATTTACGAAAGTAGGGATTGTGGGTTGTGGTATTCTGGGCCAGGAAATAGCCAGGATGGTCAGCAGCTATGGGATCGATGTTATATTCCTGGAATTATCCAATAGTAAGATTACTGAGGCCATTAAGGGAATCAAGCGGGATCTGAGGCACATGATAAAACGCTGGGGGATGACCGACAGTGATAAGCGGGCTATTATGTCAAGAATCCGCGGAACACTCGAATACGAAGACCTGAGAGGGTGTGAAGTGGTTATTGAATCGATCAAATCTAAAACGAGGGAACAAAGTGTCGATACGCGTAAGGAGATTTTTAAACATATTGAAAAAGTGGTTGATGAGAAAGCAATTATTGCAACTAATTCGACGACACTGGTTATTACAGAGCTTGCGGCAGAGTTAAAACATCCTGAGCGATGTGTCAGTCTCCACTTCATTTCCCCCGCAGGAGATATTCCCCTGGTAGAAGTAGCGAAAAGTCTGTATACCTCTGATGATGCCTATAAAAGGGTATGCAGGTTTACAAGACTTTTAGGCAAACGCATTGTTCCGGTCATTGAATCTCCTGGAATTATCAGCACAAGATTAATTGCACCGATGATCAACGAGGCCTGTGAAATACTTATGGAGGGGGTTGCGGATATGATAGACATAGATGATACCATGAAAATTGGTTACGGCTTCCCGCTCGGACCATTTGAGATGGCAGACAAGATCGGTCTGGATATGGTGATCCGCTGGCTGGACAACCTATATCGCGAATTTGGGGACATAAAGTATAAGGCCTCACCAATGTTGAAAAAACGTGTACGTGCCAATCACCTCGGACGTGAAGCTGGGATTGGCTTTTATGAATATGATGAGGAAAGGAAAAGGATCGTACCAGACAGGCATGAGTCGTGCTGAGTTCTGAGTTTTTAATGAATAATATGACAAATAATGATTGTTTTAATAATTAATTCCGGTTCTTCTTCAATTAAATACCAGTTATTTGAGATCGAAAAGAAAACACTGCTGGCCAAAGGTTCTGTTGATAAGATCGGCATGCAGGGTTCCTGCCTGCACAACACCAGAAACGATGGCGATGAAGTTAAATTGGTCGGAGAGATTGTAGATCATCAGGCTGGGATTGAATATATATTTGGTGTACTGATCAGTAAAAAACATGGAAGTATAAGCTCCATGGATGATGTAAATGCTGTTGGGCACAGGGTTGTTCATGGTGGTGAAACTTTCAAAGGAAGCGTACTTATCGATGATGAGGTGATCAAAAAGATTGAAGAGGTTGCAGAATTGGCCCCACTACATAATCCTCCCAATCTCAAAGGGATCTATGCTGTAAAATACCTGTTGCCAGAACTCCCTCAGGTTGCAGTATTCGATACAGCCTTTCATCAGACTATGCCAGATTATGCGTATATGTATGCTATCCCCTATTCCTTGTATAAAAAATATGGGCTAAGAAGATATGGGTTTCACGGTACTAGTCATAAATATGTTTCGAGTAAAGCTTGCGAAATGCTCAATGTCGATGTTAAGAAACAGAGGATTATTACCTGCCACCTGGGAAATGGAGCCTCAGTGGCTGCTATTAAATACGGTAAATCAGTGGACACATCCATGGGCCTCACCCCTGTGGAAGGCATGATCATGGGAACCAGATCAGGAGACCTGGATCTTGGAGTACTGACCTTTATCATGAACAAGGAAGAGATCAGGGTACAGGAAGCGAATACCCTTATCAATAAACACAGTGGTATGCTGGGGATTTCAGGTGTTTCCTCTGATATGCGGGAAGTTGAGAAAGCGGCGATCGATGGTCATAAAAGATCCCAACTCGCTTTGAAAATGTATAGCTACAGGATAAAAAAATATCTAGGGGCCTATTGTGCAGCTATGGAAGGTATGGATATAGTTGTTTTTACAGGAGGAATAGGTGAAAATGATATCAATACCCGCTATGAAGCCTGCAGGAATATGGAATTCCTGGGTATAGAAATTGACAAGGAAGTAAATAAAAAGATTATACAGGGAAAAGAGGGGATAATAAGTAAGGAAGGTTCAAAAGTGAAGGTCACTGTTATCCCAACCAATGAGGAACTGGTAATAGCACAGGAAACAGTACGGATACTAAAAGAAGAAAAATAAAATGAATATAAATAATAGTAAATTATTTGTTTGAGAAGAGATTATTTGAAGATATAAAACCTATAAAATAGTAAAAATGAAAATTGCAATACCTACTCGTGATGGAAGACGGATATCTTCCAATATCCAAAGTATTAATGGCTTTAATGTATATGAAATAGCTAACGGGGAAATTATTGCTGAATCATATATTTCAAGGAAATCAATTGAGAGACTTGAAGAGGAAGCAGATCAGGATAATTCAATAGAAAAGGAACTATCCCTCGTTTCAGCCATCTGGGATTGTCAGATTGTGATATCAAATGGTTTTGGGAAACTGATGTTCGAAGAACTGGTAAAAGCCCAGAAAGAGGTTTATATTACAGAAGCCGTTGATTCAAGGATCGCGATAAATCATTTTATTAGACAGACGCTGAAGAATCATCCGGAACTTGCCTGATTATTAATTTGATTTAAGCGTTAGGGATCCCGGGCAACAAGTCACTGGAAGTTAAATTTCCCGCTGGATATTAAAATCTTCCAGATAATCGGCCACCTTTCGTATAAAGGAACCACCGAGTGCCCCATCGATTACCCTGTGGTCATATGAATGAGACAAGAACATCTTATGACGGATCCCGATAGTATCACCTGTTGGGGTTTCAATCACCGCAGGCTTTTTTGTTATAGCACCTATAGCAAGAATAGCTACCTGCGGTTGCATTATAATTGGAGTTCCCATTACATTACCGAAAGATCCCACATTTGTAACGGTATAGGTTCCATCGGTCAGGTCATCGGGTTTAAGCTGATTGTTTCTCGCTCTGACAACCAGGTCGTTGACCTTCACCACCAGCCCGTTTATACTGTACTGATTTGCGTTCTTTATCACCGGCACAATAAGATTAAAACCAGGCAAGGCAACAGCTACCCCAATATTAATTTTATTATGCCTTATAATCCGATTCCCGTCAACCGACACATTGATCATAGGATAATCCTTTATCGATTTAATCACTGCCTCCAGGAACAAGGGCGTGTATGTTAATTTCTGACCATATTTTGCCTCATATTCTGATTTTATCTTTTCTCGCCACATAACTACATTAGTGACGTCGACTTCAACGTATGAAGTTACATGAGGAGATATCTTCTTGGATTCCACCATTCTTTCTGCGATCATGGCCCGCATCCTGTCCATCTCAATGATCTCATCTTCACCTGCTTTGAAGTTTGCATCCTCAAACTCATCATATTCAGCAGGCAGGGGTCTTTCTGCAATAGATATTACTTCCTGAATTTTTGCTGCTTCCCTTGATTTCTTATTGGCTATATAAGCCAGGATATCCTTCTTCGTCAGCCGGTCTTTCTTTCCTGATCCAGTTATTTCATCCAGTTCGTTGAGACTGATGCCTTCCTGCCTGGCAATGCTTTTGACAAGTGGAGAATAAAAACGGTATGATTCAGGTTTGCTTAACTCGTTAATTCCATTACCTCGTGTGCCGGAGGGCAAGCCCGTTACATCATGTACATCAATTTCCTCCGGGTGTTCGTAATCATCTGGCAGATCATCAAGCCCCAGAGGATGTTTGATCTCCTCATCCGTTTCAATAATTGCTATAGGTGAGCCCACAGGCACAATCTCCCCATTTTTAGCCAGGATCTCCTTCAAAATCCCACCGTGTGTACATGGAACTTCTGTATCTACTTTATCAGTGGCAACTTCCAGGATAGACTCATCCTGGTCAATCTGATCTCCTTCTCCTTTAAGCCACTCCAATATTGTAGCCTCCATTATACTTTCGCCCATTTTAGGCATTACCATTTCAACAAGTGCCATAATCAAATCTTTTGATGACGGGTATAAACAAAATTAACATTTTAAGTCTTCAGTTCAATTTTTTTGGGATATTCTTTGCCACAGTAATACCAATGCCTGTACAGATGAGTATTTTATATTGCTCGAGCGGTCTTTCAGTATCGTCAACTTTTTTGTAGTACATCCATCCGGACCGGAAATTGCTATCCAGACTGTACCTACAGGTTTTTCAGCGGTACCTCCACCAGGCCCGGCTATCCCACTTGTGGCAACAGCATAATCAGTGTTGAAACTCAGCCTGATCCCATCTGCCATCTCTTTTACTGTTTCTTCACTAACAGCTCCATATTTCTGAAGGGTTTCATGTTTTACCTTTATCGTACTTTCTTTGATACTGTTGTTATACGCTATAACACCACCCTTATAGTAGGCGGAGGAGCCTGGAACACTGGTAATTAAATGAGAAATATACCCCCCGGTACAACTTTCAGCAATAGCCAGTGTTTGTTGGCTGGAGATCAATTTCTTTCCGATTGCTTCCTGTATGGTTTCACCGTCCTCCCCATAAATATATTGCCCTATATATTTATATAAAGAACGTATATAAGACTCCACGCCTTTAATAAGAAATTGTTTATCCTGTCCCCTGGCGGTTAACCTTAGTTTTACCTGTCCATAAGATGGGAGATAGGCAAGTGATAACCAATCCGCCAATGAATCTTCCCATTCTTCAATTTTCTCAGCGAGCCAGGACTCACCCAGGCCAGCCGTCATAATTAGCTTATGGTAGATTATGCTTGTCTTGAAAGTTCCGGTTAACCTTGGAATAACTTCTTCTTCCAAAAGGTGCTTCATTTCATGTGGGACCCCTGGCATTGACATAAATATCTTATTATCTTTTTTAAACCACATTCCTGGTGCTGTACCCATCGCATTAGGGATTATTTCCGCATTTTCAGGCAAATAAGCTTGTTTTTGATTACGCTCAGTAAAAGGGAAACCTCGCTTTTTGAAATAGTCAGACAGCTCATCAAGTACCTTCTGATTTAATTTTATTTCTGAATTAAAATAATCTGAAAGACATTTTTTAGTGATATCATCATTCGTGGGTCCGATTCCACCAGTTATCAGTACGATATCAGATTTGGATCCGGCTACTTCTAATGCCTGAAGAATATCATCATAAATATCGCCTACCGAGAGATGCATCACCACCTTAATCCCCACATCCGAAAGCGCATTGCTTATATAGTTGGCATTTGTATCCAAAATATGACCGTACAAGATCTCTTCACCTATTGTTAAGACGGTAGCCCTTATTATTTTCATTTAAGTAATCAATTAATTGTCCAGATAAATAACACATTAAGCCCCTTTTCGTTAAATATATTAAAGTATTAAATTAACTGGGCTTTTGGGCTTATGTTTTTAGACTTTTTTCTAAATTACGTTAAAGAATTGCGAATTTTTTAAGATGTTTTTATTCGAAAAATATAAAAGCACCATAAATGATACCATAAAATCAATTCATAAAGGATATTTCTTTAATAAATATCCGGAGTTGCCCACGGATAAGATATATGGTGAAAATTCAATATCAGAAGGCTATCAGAAGTTTAAAAGTCATATTAACAATAAGTTCCAGGAGCTACGGCAGGCCATGCCGGAAAGTTGGGAAGGAAATGAACAATCCCCATTTCTTTTACAACCCTTAAATATACAATACCCTACTTTCGATATTAATACACTTATTGAAAGGGCAAAGAATGAATATCATAAATGGAGAAAAGTCTCCGTCGAGGATCGGGCCGGGCTTTTAATTGAATCCCTGGAACGAATTAAGAAGCGGTTCTTTGAGATCGCATATGCCACGATGCACACCAGTGGCATGGGATATGTTATGGCATTTCAAATTTCGGGACCACACTCGGCTCAACGGGCTCTTAATGCCGTAGCATCTGGTTTTGATGCATTAAGAAGATACCCGGTCACGCGTTTTGGAAAGATAGTGCAGGATGAATTCGGCATTAAACTCGGAAAGTCCTGGATTGCAGTTCCCAAAGGAATCAGCCTTATCCTTGGCTGCCCGAATTTCCCCTCCAGGGATACAGTCCCAAGCATATTTGCGAGTTTGATGACCGGAAATCCCGTGATAGTCAAACCACACTCTTCATCCATATTACCTATTGCAATAGTTGTGGCGGAAATTCAGAAAGTATTCAGTGAGAACGGGTTTGATCCAAATGTTTGCCAGCTGGCTGTCGATAGTGATGATGAAGACTATATTAAATCTCTCGTTGAACATCCTCATATTAAACTGATCGACTTTAAAGGAAGCTGTTTATTTGCAGATTATTTAAAGAACCTGAAAGGCAAAACGGTATTTACTGAAAAACACAGCGTTAACTCAGTAATTATCGATTCATTTGACGATCTGGAAATTGGTATAAAAAACCTCGTAATGTCCCTCGCCTTGTATTCCGGTCAAATGAATAATACGCCTCAAAACTTCTTTATTCCGGAAGAAGGTGTTAAGACACCAGATGGCCTCATATCTTATAATGAATTTGTTAACCGGTTTATCAAGGGACTTTCTGAATTGATTAATAATGAAACAGGTGCCCAGATCCTTGGAGCTATTCAGGATGTAAAAACCATATCTGCTATCGAAAAGCTGGAGAAACAAAATGGGGGATTAATTTACAAGGCCAGCTCATTCCCACATCCAGAATATAAGAATGCCAGAACATTATCTCCAATGATCATGGAGTTGTTCCCTGACCAGAAAGACACCTACATGAAAGAACATTTCGGTCCTGTTGGGTTCTTCATAAAAACAAAAAACTCTTTTCACTCCCTGGAACTTGCCTATGAAACAGCTGAAAGAAAAGGGGCATTATATTGTAGTGTTTTTACTACAAACGAAAAATTCAAGGACATAGCCATTGACCAGATAACCTCCACAAATACACCAATTACTTTTAATATGGTGGGGAATATTTATATTGTCCCGGGGGCTGATTACGATGAATACCACCTGACAGGGGGAAATACAGCCAGTAATGCCTCTGCGTCAAACCTGGATTTTGTCCTGCAACGATTTACCTGGGTAGGATGCAAGCAGCCTGTATTTAACTGATACCTGATGTCATTTTGAAAATATCAGGTACATCACGAGGACCGATAAAAATACGTTCGCAACGCCAGCACTGAATATCAATTCGGGATTATTTCTCTTCTGATACAGACCGATATAAGAAGTGACCAGGAGGATTACTAAAAAGAAGGCGAATATATTGTAAATGCTGTAATGAGGATTAAACACATATTTATCCATTCTGGATTCGACGGTTAATTTGTATTGAATCCCAAAAATGGGCGAAAGTGAAACAATAGCATTGTTTCCGGCCCTGATCATCTTTGAATACCGGAAACTCACGGGAAATTCGAAATCTTCCGTTGCGATAACAATCGTATTCATCGATTTATAGGTTGTCAGTTTTGCCTGTACGGTTTGTTCGTAATTGACTTTTGGCAGAAAATAATCAAGAATGATCAGGAAAGTAAATAAGAACGAAAGCATGGAGATGATCCTGACAGATTTTATATAGGGCTTTAAATCAATACTATCCTCATCTCTTCGATAAAAAGGGTGCTTCCATCCTCTCCTGTTATTTGTTTTCCAGTTTACCGTTTCAGTGAAGATGGTATCGGCGCGTTGTCGTTTTTTATCGATGTGTTCGTAGTCATAGATGAAATTGTAGTTCTCCCTGTGGTCTTTTCGACTCAATACCTGATAGGCCTCATTAATCTCTGTAAATATGTGATGTGAATTAAAAGCTCCGGCTTTATCAGGATGGTATTTTAATGCCAGATCCCTGTATGCCTTTTTTATCTGACCCTCAGTAGCATACCTGTCGATGTTTAATATTTTATAATAATCCTTCACCGACTACATAAATTATAACGGAAACTCATCTATTAATATATACTAATCGCTCTAATAAAAGTTAAGGGCAGCATACACTACTATCAAACGAAAAAACAGTACAAAATATTGTGAATTTCCAAAGTATCGGAATTATGGGTTATAATTGTAAATCATCGTGATTTGATGTTCAGATATTTGTCTATATTAATATATTTCAGTTTTAAATGAATTTTTTAGCCCACGCTTACCTTGCCCATCCCTCAGTACCACTAATCATAGGTAACTTTATCGGTGATTTTGTTAAAGGGAAGCAAATAGAGCAATATGAGGATGGGATATCCGAGGGCATTGTTATGCACAGAAAGATTGACACATTTACGGATAATCATCCCGTTTTTAAACAAAGTAAAAACAGGATAAGAGAAAAATATAATCATTACTCCGGTGTCATCATCGATCTTTTTTATGACCACTTTCTGGCCAAAAACTGGGAGGAGTATTCTGATATCCCCCTCCGTAGTTTTACAGTAAAACTATATGATATTATTCTTGAACAGGAACACATAATACCTGAGAAGGCCAGATATATGCTTCCATTTATGGTCAAATCTAATTGGTTATTGAACTACAGTACTATTGAGGGCATAGACCGTTCTCTCACTGGACTTTCAAGAAGGACCAATTTCAAATCAGGAATGGAGGATGCCAGTACTGATTTAGTAAAACATTATCAGGACCTGGAAGATGATTTCAGGTTGTTCTTCCCTGAAATCATTGATTATATCAGTCAGTAATTTCTACTCAATTTCAAATTCGACTTCCTTAGTATCACCCATAGCGGTAAATTTCAGGATATATTTACCTTTTCCTGCATAGGTCAATTCTTTTGTGTTTGGCTTGTTGTTATCCTTTAAAGGATGAATCAGGAGGTCCCAGTTAAATTCATTAAATCCTTTATAAGATGCACTAAATGTTGTCTCATAACACTTAAGATCATCTTTAAACACTTCAAAACGAATTTTCGTATTTTTATCGGAAATAAAATACATAATACTGGCTTCAGGTTTATATGCTTTCAGGTATGGAAATCGCTTTTCACCCCAGCGCTTCGAGAACCTTACTTTTTCCGGTTTAAATACATGAAATATACTCTCCTCCGGCAATTCTGAGATTGCGCGAATTGGTTCTATGGGCATGACATAAATGCTTCGGCCGTGTGTTCCAACTATCAGATCATGATCCCTCGGATGAATAACCATATCATAAGATGCTACATTGGGAATTTGAGGAACCAGGTCCCAGCTACTTCCGCCATTTAATGAGACATAAGATCCATGGTCCGTACCCATAAATAAAAGTCCTGGTTCTTTAAGGTCTTGTAAAACTACATTTACAGCCTCCATTTCTATATTTCCATTTATGGCCCTCCAGGTTAAACCGTAGTCTTCTGACTTAAAAACATACGTACTGAAATCATCATTTCGATAGCCTGTTAAGGAAACAAAAACGGTAGCTTCATCGAATGTGGATGGATAAATGCTGGACACCCATTTGTTTTGAGGAAGATTTTTACTGATTAGGTTCCACGTATTACCGCCATCTTTAGATACCTGCAGGTTCCCGTCATCCGTCCCAACGTACAATAGACCGAATTTCATGGTTGATTCAGAAATGCAGGTTATGGTTGAATAGGGTACATTCCCGTTAATTAAGTCTTTTGTCAGGTCGTCGCTGATGGCTGTCCATGTCTCGGCTTTGTTAAGCGACCTGAATAATTTGTTTGCCCCCATGTAGATAATATCAGGATTGTGGGTACTCATAACTACAGGTGTACGCCAGTTAAATCTAAGATTTTCTTCACCTATATCAGGCCTGGGGGTGATGTATTTCCTTTCATTAGTCCTTGTATTTATCCTGTAGTAATTCCCAAACTGATATCCTACGTATACAAGGTTAAAGTCACGAGGATCCGGTATTACAAACATACCATCCCCACCAAACAGGTATTCCCAATTCTTTGTTTCATTGGGTACAGACCTTGATGAACCGAATAAAATCCCATTGTCCTGTAGTCCCCCGTAAATATTATAGGGTTTTTCCATATCATAATTCACAGTATAGAATTGACCTGCCGCAATATTGTTAATATGGTTCCAGGCAATCCCTCCATCATAAGACATATATAATCCGCCATCGTTGCCAAGCAAAAGATGCTCAGGATCTTTGGGATCTATCCACATGGCCTGGTGATCAGCATGCACATCCCCTATCGTATCAGCCCTTGAAAAACTCTTTCCGCCATCGTCTGATCGCAGTAAAGGAACTCCGAAAATATATATTCTTTCAGGATCAGCAGGCGATACTCTTACTTCTCCAAAATAATATCCGTATGTAAAATATACTCCCTTAAGATCATAATCATGTGTTTTCTTCCAGGTTGATCCATAATCATCGGAACGATATAATTCTGCACCTTTAACTTCCGTGTCGAACAGCGCATTATTCGCATCTCCCAGATAATCTGCAATAGCCTTTGGTTCATATTTACCTTCCTCTACTTCAACTTTGACTTTTTTGGCATCATATTTTTTAGGGAAAAAATTATTTTTCAGAAAATCATCCAGCTTTTCATCTTCAAGTTCAAGGAATTCCGCCTTCGTCATTTCAATGAAGTCGGCTGCCAGTAATTCGCCCTCCTCCCTTTCTTTTTCTGTTTTGGTTTCAAGCTGGTTGTCAATCAGGGCATATAATATGTTTGGTGAGCTCTGGCTAATATCCAGGCCTATTCTCCCAGCATATTCCCGGTCAGCGATGCCATTCATAACCTCTTCCCAGCTGTTCCCCCCGTCTGTCGATTTATAAATGGCTGATCCGGGTCCATGACCTTTAAAATTCCAGGCCTTTCTTGTTCTTTCCCACATGGACGCCCATAACATATCCGGATCCTCAGGATTTATGATCAGGTCAATGGCACCCGTACTATCATTGACAAACAAGGTTTTAGACCAGGACTTACCACCATCTTTAGTTTTGAAAACACCGCGTTCAGGATTATGTGTATATAAATTTCCCATAGCAGCAACCCAAACTATATCCGGGTTATCAGGATGTATGATTATTCGTCCGATATGTTGCGTGGATTCCAGTCCCATGAATTCCCAACTATCCCCTCCGTCAGATGATTTATAAACACCTGATCCGGCGTAACTGGACCTGCTGCTATTGTTTTCACCAGTACCTACCCATAGCACCTGATCATCAGATCGAGATAAGCAGATGTCGCCAATAGTCAAGGCCCCCTGGTTATCAAACACAGGATCAAAAGTGATACCATTATTTGATGTTTTGAAAACGCCACCGGATGCAAATGCTATATAAAACTCTTTCGTATTTGAGGCATTAACAGCGATATCAGTGATCCGGCCACCCTGGACGACAGGTCCCACATTCCTGACCGGATAATTTGAATATATACTAAAATCTTTATTGGCCGACCGGCGTTCAACACTTTTTAAAATTTCCGTGCCGGAGGTATACGATTGTTGAGCAAAGCCGAATTGTTCGACCAGAATAGTCAGAATAGAAAACAAGAAAAACTTCTTCATAAATACTAAATTAAATTCCGGCCCAAAAGTATAGTTTTTTCATCCGGAATGGAAGGTTGGTGAAATAATTGTGCATTAATAACAATTATACCTGAATAAGCATTTGAATAAGTGGAGATTTTACTCTCCGAGAATATCATTCATCAAATCTTCAGTCCACTTCACCAATATCTGTTTTTTAACATCATCCAGAGAAGCATCTCCATGAGTTATGGTATATATGGGCATGGGCATATTCCCCTCTTCTACTTCTTCTGCAATTTCATCCAGAAGTTTGATCTTATCCCTGGATTTCAGACTATCCCATTCTGAAAAATTCAGATCACCCCGTCCATTTTTCACATCCCTTACCACCAGCCAGCTGATCGGAGCGATATAGGCGTACCAGGGATATCTGGTTTCATTTGAATGGCAATCATAACAGGAAGTTTTCAGTATCAGTGCTACTTCTTCCGGCACATCCCCTGTCAGGATCAAGTCATGTTCATTCGACTTTTTAATCTCAGGATACGTATTCGGGATAAATTGAAGAATAACAAACAAAGCCAGTACTACCCATACCGTAATTTTCAGGATCTTCATTTGCGAAGGGACTAATTCAGCATTTCATCGGCTGTTTTTTCGGCCCAATCAACCAGCAGTTTTTGCTCGTCTTCAGTGAGTTTCTTTTCGGGTTTTTGTTCCAAGAATTTCTCAGGCGGCATGGAACCTTCACCTGCCACTTCTCCGATATCACCTAATTTCGCGATCAGTTTCGCCTTAGATAAATCACCCAATTTATCAAGTAGCAGCTTGTCTTTGGATTTGTCTGATTTGGCTTCCATATTATGACAGCCATAACATTTATTATCTAAAACAGATTTTACATCTTCAGGTATGTTCACATCTCCTGTTATTTTACTGTTACCATCGATAAGGATACTTGACTGAAAGATAACTGCAATAGCGATCAGAGCTATTGGGAAAAGAAGATTTCTTGTTTTCATGATTTGAGTATTTGATTTGTTTTACAATTTACCAATATATAAAAATAAAAATTTAATTGAATAATATACTTAATATTATTAGACTAACTTTTATAATTCCAATTCCATTGATCAATATTCTTAACAGCTTCACCTAAAAGGTCAATACAATTTTTAATATCTTCTTTATGGGCCATTTCAATTACCTGGTGTATATGCCGTGTAGGTATCGAAATTGCGCCGGAGATCGCTCCATTCTTACCTGTTTTCTGCATTATAGCTGTATCCGTCCCGCCAACAGTAAGCACTTCAGGCTGCCAGGTTATTTTCTTTTGTTCAGCTGTATTTTTCAGATATTCGACCATCCTCGGATCACAGATGACTGAAGCATCCATTATTTTTATGGCTGCTCCATGGCCAAGTGATGTCACTTTCTCGTGGTCCTGTGCACCGGGAACATCAAAAGCAATGGTTGTATCAATAGCGATAGCGAAATCCGGATTGATATGATGAGTCGCTACATTGGCTCCTCTCATACCCAATTCCTCCTGAACTGTAAATACACCATATACATCAAATGGTGGATTGTTTATTTTCCTGAGTACCTCCATAAGTATATATACTGAAATTCTGTTATCGATGGACTTACAATTGATGCAGTCTCCCATTTCTATAAATTCACGTTCTCTTGTAATAGGATTCCCAATCTCAATATATTTTTCAACCTCCTTTTTTTTCATACCCAGATCAATAAAAAAATCAGTTGATTTTGGAACCCGCTTTTGTTCTTCCGGTGACATTACATGGATGGGTTTTGTTCCCATTACACCAATCAGGTTCTTTTTCCCATGGACCATCACCCTCTGGGCGGTTAATGTTTTGGGATCAAACCCACCAAGCGTATGAAATTTTAAAAAACCGTCTTTGGTAATGTGCGTCACGATGAATCCTATCTCATCCATATGGGCTGCAAACATGAGCTTCTTATTATCCGGATTATTCGAAGACCTTTTAATTGTTATCAGGTTACCCATATTATCCGTATAATAATCATCAACGCTTGATTGAATATTACCGATGATCTTTGACCTGATGGGGCCTTCAAAACCCGGCGCACCAGGAGTCTCACAAATTTCCTTTAATTCCTTAATGTTGATTCTCATTTCTATGTTATGTTTAGGGATCTCAGTTTTTCATAATTCATGTTCCGGAAGTCATTGATGATACCACTTACCTTTTGAAATTCTTCGGGTCTATGTGTGGTGGATACCGCTATCACGTGTGCACCTGAATCTAAAGCAGCCTGAACTCCCGATAATGAATCTTCAAAAACAATGCATTGCTTCGGCTCCAATCCAAGTTTTGATATTGATTTCAGGTATATTTCAGGGTCAGGTTTTCCATTTTTTATGTGTGAGGCATCAAGGACAAACTCGAAATAATTTCGAATGGGAAGATATTTAAATGCGAAATCAACATTATCCCGTGGAGCGGAAGTTGCAACAGCTGCAGGAACTTTATTATCCTTTAATTCCTCCAGGAACTCCTTTAATCCATTTAATAATTTAATTTTATCGGTATACATTGCCCGGTATACTTCCTCTTTCTCATTCACATACCGGTCAACATCTTCCTGTGCATGCTTCTTTTTAAATATAAAGTCAATGGTATCTTTTGCAATACGTCCGAAAACGTACTTTTGGAGTTCTTCGTCGGTAAGATGCACCTGGTGATTCTTACAAAAAGCCTTCCAGGCTTCCTCATGATAAGGATTGTTATCCATAATTACGCCATCCATATCAAATATAACTCCTAATCCCGCTTTCATTAAATTAAAATACTTAATTTGATTGAACAAATAATTATATCGAAGATATAAAATACATAACTGGATTCTGTTCATTTAAAAAAAACATTTGAGAAATTCTATGAATATCAGGCTGGAAGAGATTTACATATATCCAATCAAATCTATGGGTGGGATATCCCTTCAAGAATCGAAAGCACTAATCAGGGGATTTAAGTTTGACAGAAGAATGATGCTTACCAACGGGGAAGGACGGTTTCTCTCACAACGGAAGATTCCGGCATTGGCCAGGTTCAAATTATCAACAGATGAAGATGGATTTATCGTACAGTATGATAATGACAGGATTCACATACCTTTTAAACTGTCATCGGAAAAATACAGAAAGGTTACTGTATGGGATGACCAGGTAACAGCACCCGCAGCAGATAATTATTACAACAGGTGGTTCTCGGAACATCTGGATCAGGAATGCCATCTTGTTTTTATGGATAAGGTAAGTAATAGACCAGTTGATCGTAAATATGCTGTCAGCAATGAACAAGTCAGTTATGCTGACGGCTTTCCATACCTTATCATAAGTACCGGGTCACTTGCGGATTTGAATCAAAGACTTGAAATACCAGTTCCCATGGATCGTTTCAGACCTAATATTGTCGTATCCACTGAAACACCTTTCACTGAAGATGATCTTGACATTTTTCACCTTGGTGAAGCGATATTTAAAAGGGTGAAGCCCTGTTCCCGGTGTATAATCACCACTACAGATCAATTGACAGGGAAAAGGTCAAAAGAACCTCTAAAAACACTTTCAGAATACAGGAAAATTGACCAGAAGGTATTATTCGGACAAAACCTTATCTGCCTTAGGGAAGGAGTGGTAAAAACAGGGGATAATCTTATTCCGGTATCAAATTATAACTCATGATTGCCGCGGAAAGACAAATATGAATAAATTTGTACTCAGAAAATCGAAAATATCTTTCCGACTATATTTTATTTTTAAAATGTTGAAAAATCGATCTCGTTTATTATTTACTCTGATCCTTTTGATAATTACCGGATGCTCAAATCCTGAAAATAATAAACTGCCAATACTGGGCCGTAAAAGCATTCAGGAAAAAACAGTTAATGGGACTGTTACCTTCGACACGGTTTACCACCAGATTGAGGACTTTAGATTCACTAACCAGGATTCTATGGAAGTGACCAACAGTACCTTTAAAAATAAGATTTATGTAGCTGACTTTTTTTTCACTACCTGTCCTACAATTTGTCCTATTATGAAAACACAGATGTTACGTGTGTATGAACACTTTGAAGATGATGATGGGATCCTGTTTTTATCACACACGATCGATCCGGATCATGACACAGTGGCTTTACTTCATGATTTCGCTGAAAGACTTGGCGTATCGAGCAAGAAGTGGCACTTCGTTACCGGCCTCAAAGAATACATTTATGAAATTGGTCAGAACAGCTATATGGTAACAGCGATGGAGGATGAAAACGAACCCGGCGGATATCTGCACAGTGGTGCTTTTATACTTATTGATCCCGAAAGACATATCAGGGGCTTGTATGATGGGACAAAGGAAGACCAGGTTGACCGGCTTATCTCTGATATCCCCAAGCTTTTACAAGAATATGGTCTTTAGATCCCTGGCAATACTTATTCTTTTTATATTATTTCTACTTTCTTCCTGTGGAACAGGATCAGGAGATGGGAAAACCTATGCTGAAAAAGTAAAATACAGGCAGTATTTTAATAATGGAAGAAGGTTATATCTGAACCATTGCAGTAATTGTCATCAAAAGGATGGTACAGGTCTGGTAAGATTATATCCTCCAATCAAGGGTTCTGTTTACTTTCAGAAAGATCCGGGAAGAACAGTTTGCATCATACGCTATGGTCAGGTTGGGGAGATCTTCGTGAATGGCATTTCGTTTAACCAGCCGATGCCCGCAAATCCAGATCTGTCAAACCTGGAGATTGCCGAACTAACAACCTATTTATATGGCATGTGGAGCGAAAGCGATAGTTTATTCACTCCAGACCAAGTGATTGAACTCCTGGAGAATTGTCAATGAACAATCCTACCCCATGTTTCAAGCCGTTTTAATCTTAACATTTAATTGAATAAGGATTAATAACACTTCAATCTGATTTGTTTAATTTTAATATCCCTTTCAAAGACTTTTGTGATAATTATCATACTTTGAAAATTTTATATTAGTAATTTTGTGACAAAAAAATGCACCTTTTTTCAAAGATTATGTTACAAAAATATCTTATCCCTTCATTTATAATCTGAAGAAAATTGAGTTACCAATTTTATTTTTAAATAATTATTAGCAATGACCAATCAGGAAAAAATTAATGAGCTAATTGAAAAACGTGCTGAAGCGCGTATGGGTGGAGGCGAAAAACGTATTGAAAGCCAGCATAACAAAGGCAAATTAACGGCAAGGGAGAGGATCCTGCTTCTATTGGATGAAGGTAGTTTTGAGGAGTACGATATGTTCGTTACACACAGGACAAAGTCGTTTGGAATGTGGGACCAGAAATTCTTATCAGACGGAGTGGTTACCGGGCATGGTACAATTGATGGCAGGCTGATATACGTATTCTCACAGGACTTCACCGTATTTGGTGGCAGCCTTTCAGAAATGTTCGCTCAGAAAATATGCAAAATAATGGATCAGGCGATGCAGGTAGGTGCCCCGGTAATTGGGTTGAATGATAGCGGGGGTGCGAGGATACAGGAAGGTGTTCGCAGTCTCGCCGGATATGCAGAGATATTTCAGAGAAACATTTTATCCTCCGGCGTGATACCTCAGATCTCTGCGATTTTTGGCCCCTGCGCGGGTGGTGCAGTATATTCTCCTGCCCTTACTGATTTTATAATCATGAGCGAAAAGTCAAGTTACATGTTTGTAACCGGACCGAAGGTAGTTAAAACCGTAACCGGTGAGGATATTTCCGTTGAGGATCTGGGTGGGGCCAATGTACATTCGACCAAATCCGGGATTTCTCATTTCATGGTCGAATCAGAAGAAGAAGGGCTTCTGTTAATCAGAAAGATGATGAGTTATATCCCTTCAAATAATCTTGAAGAACCCCCAATTACAGAAACAAAAGACCCAATAGACCGGCTTGAAGATGAATTGAATGAATTAATTCCTGAAAATCCAAACAAGCCCTATGATGTCAAGGATGTAATACATGCCATTACAGATGAGCATGAGTTTCTGGAAATACAAAGGAATTATGCCAAGAACATCATTATCGGCTTTGCCAGGTTTAATGGAATGCCGGTGGGTATTGTTGCCAACCAGCCGGATTACCTGGCGGGTGTTCTTGACATAGATGCTTCCAGGAAAGCTGCCCGTTTTGTTCGCTTCTGTGATGCATTTAACATCCCGATTATTACTTTGGTCGATGTTCCGGGCTTTTTACCCGGTAGTGCTCAGGAATTGGGAGGGATCATTATTCACGGAGCGAAACTATTATTTGCTTATGGGGAAGCAACCGTTCCAAAAATCACTATTACACTTCGTAAATCCTATGGTGGCGCTCATGATGTGATGAGTTGTAAGCAGTTAAGAGGGGACCTCAACTATGCCTGGCCCTCTGCTGAAATAGCCGTAATGGGTGCTAAAGGAGCAGTTGAGGTATTAGAAGGCAAAAAATTACGTGAAATCGTTGATAAAGAAGAAAGACAGAAATTTATCTCTGAGAAGGAAGAGGAATATATTGAAAATTTTGCCAATCCATACCAGGCAGCTAAATATGGTTTTATAGATGATATAATTGAACCCAGGAATACCCGGTTCAGGATAATCCGGGGATTAAAGATCCTGTCTACAAAAAAGGATTTTAATCCACCTAAGAAACACTCAAACATCCCATTATAATTTATTTGATATGATGAATCTGGCTGAAATAAATTGGCACTATCTTTTAAATGACGGGCTGGTAATTACATTGGTAGGATACCTTATTGTTTTTATGGCTTTAGTACTACTTGCTTTTGTATTCAATGCCGTCCCTAAGCTGCTGGATTTTCAGAAAAGACGGTATTTAAGAAAGAGAGGCAAGGAGGCTACACTTTTAGCTTCCACTGAGGATTTGTCAGGTGAAGGTAATGCCGCTATAGGCACAGCGATATTCATGTTTTTCAATGAGATGCATGATGAGGAGGATACTATTATCACCATCCGGAAAATATCCAAGAGTTATTCTCCCTGGAGTTCAAAGATCTACGGAATAACGAGGGGATTAAACAGAAGATTTTAGCCGGTATGGTAAGACTGAGAATAAAAATAATATACCATCATTACATCAATAATTAGAAACCGAAAAAATTACTGAATTTCGAATGAAGACATACAAATTTACCATCAGCGGCAACAAGTATACGGTTAACATAAAGTCTTTTGAAGATAATATAGCTGAAATTGAACTTAATGGGACACCTTATACCGTAGAAATGGAGCAGGAGATCAAAACATCCAAGACTCCAAAATTGATCCGACCGGAAAAACCTGTACAAAAAGCTCCACCAGAGATTCAAAAGGGATCTGGATTAAGTAAGATTACCGCCCCTTTACCCGGAACTATTTTTAAATTGATTGCCAAAGAGGGAGATGCTGTTAAGAAAGGTGATACTGTATTAATAATGGAGGCCATGAAGATGGAAAACAATGTTCTCGCTGAAAAAGAGGGCGTGGTAAAAAAGATTCTTGTGCAAGAGGGCGACTCTGTACTTCAGGGTGATCTGTTAATTGAAATTGAATAAGGAGAGATGAGAAAACTATTTACAGTTATAGGAATTATAGCTATTTTATCCCTGGTGCGATTGTCTTTTGTCAGTGCAGATCACCCGGCCTCTGAAAGCGAAAATGAGTTGGCCAAAAAAGAGATTACCATTGAGGAAGGAACAGATAATCTTTCCGAAGCTAAGAAATCGAACGGGGCATTGAAAGGCATCAAGAATTTCTTTAGTTACACAGGATTTGCCAATGCTACCCTTGGACATATTGCCATGCTTATAGTAGGGCTCTTCTTTATCATCATTGCTATAGAGTATAATTATGAACCTCTTTTATTGATCCCGATAGGTACTGGTATTATTATCGGGAACATACCCTTTGTGCCTGGATTTCAGATTGGAATTTATGAAGATGGAAGTGTCCTAAATTATTTGTATTATGGGGTTGTAAAGGGCATTTATCCACCCTTGATTTTTCTCGGTATAGGTGCTATGACAGATTTCTCATCACTGATATCGAATCCACGCCTGATGCTTCTGGGGGCAGCCGCACAAGTGGGTATATTTTTAACTTTTCTCGGCGCCCTCATGCTTGGATTCGCTCCACCCGAGGCTGGTGCCATTGGTATCATTGGTGGAGCAGATGGCCCAACGGCTATTTTTATATCATCTCGTTTAGCCAATGGAATTAATATATTGCCAGACGGTACCACAGTAAAAAACCTGATAGGGCCTATCGCAATAGCCGCTTATTCATATATGGCCCTGGTTCCGGTTATTCAACCACCAATCATGCGATTACTGACAAGCAAAAATGAACGCAAGATCAGAATGAAACCACCGAGGGCTGTATCGAAAACAGAGAAAATCCTTTTCCCTATCATAGGTCTTCTGCTGACCGGATTTATTTCACCGAATGCTCTGCCATTGCTTGGTATGCTGTTTTTTGGAAATCTTCTAAAAGAATCAACCAGGACAAACAGGTTAGCAGAAACTGCAAAAAATTCCCTGATCGACATAGTAACCATACTATTGGGGATCACAGTGGGTGCTTCAACTCAGGCTGATGTATTTCTTACACCGGATTCATTGCTGATATTTGCACTGGGTGCATTGTCATTTATGATTGCAACAGCGGGAGGACTAATATTCGCCAGGTTCATGAATCTCTTTTTAAAGGGGAAGAATAAATTGAATCCCTTAATAGGCGCAGCTGGAGTTTCTGCTGTTCCGGATAGTGCCAGGGTGGTGCAGCATGAGGGACTCAAAGCCGATTCAACGAATCACCTGTTAATGCATGCCATGGCCCCCAATGTTTCTGGTGTTATTGGATCAGCCGTGGCGGCGGGAATTTTGTTGAGTTTCTTACTTTAATAAAATCTCTTCCGGTTAATAGTTTTAGTCAAGATCTTAAATTATCACCAGATTTGATTCCTATTTGTATTCCGGGAAATCATCAAGGCTCCGGGTAGAGTGGTTTTCCTGATCTATTTTCCAGCAAAAGTGTTTCAGTCCATTGCTTATTCCTATATACTTTACCTGGAGAGAACGGCTATATGCGGCCACCTGGTGAATAACTTTATCATCCAGCTTCGAATCGGGAGATTTACATTCTATAACCATAAAAGGTTTACCGTCCTGACCGAATACCAGTATGTCTGAACGTTTCAATAGTGTATTGTATTTAAGACCTGACTCCACTTTTATCATAGATTTCGGATATTTTCTGAAGTCAATCAGGTATCTGATCAAATGCTGCCTTACCCATTCTTCGGGTGTTAATCTCACGCTTTTTTTTCGTAATACATCAAAAATCATTAATTTGTCATTGATCTTTTCAATTCGAAATTCGAAGGAGGGAAAGCTCAATTTTTTGTTCATTACTTAAAATTCTTAAATAATATCTTTTGAAGCAATATGATTAAAATAATCATAATAGTCGTAATAAATTGATTATTTTAATTCTTTGAAATTCCATGGAGGTTATGAATAGTAAAACTGACCAATGAAAACAAGATTGGAGATCGTTAAAGACTGGCTGCCAAGATATACCGGAACACCCCTTAAGGATTTTGGGAAATATATATTATTAACAAATTTCCATACTTATCTTGAAATTTTTTCTGAAATGCATGGAAAGGAAATCCTGGGGGAAGGCCGGCCTATGCAGACTGTTACAGCAGAGAACATCTCTTTAATAAATTTTGGAATGGGTAGTGCCATGGCCGCCACCATTATGGATCTTCTTATCGCAATCAGACCAAAAGCGGTACTCTTCCTGGGTAAATGCGGTGGACTAAAACGAAAAACAAAACTGGGCGATCTTATCCTGCCTATCGCAGCCATTCGTGGTGAAGGAACAAGTAATGAATATTTGCCTAAGGAGATACCTGCCCTACCTTCCTTTCAATTGCAAAGGGCTGTGTCATCTATGATAAAAAAACATGCCTGTGATTACTGGACCGGAACGGTTTATTCAACCAACAGAAGGGTGTGGGAGCATGACAAGCAGTTTAAATCATACCTGAGAATGGCAAGGGCTATGGCTGTAGACATGGAAACTGCGACTTTATTTACAGTGGGCTTTAAAAATGGAATCCCGAGAGGTGCACTTTTACTCGTTTCAGATAATCCTATGATCCCTCATGGTGTAAAAACCAGTGAAAGCGATAAAAAAGTATCTGATAAATTTCTAAAATTACATCTGCAAATTGGGATAGATGCATTAAAAGAATTAATATTCAGTGGTGATTCTGTAAAGCACCTGAAATTTGAGTAATTTTTTTAGTATTGTTCATGGCTGAAGCATTTCAACCTTATTTTGTTCTAATTGTTCTATCTCTGACTTTTGCATTGATATATCTGGAGGTACTCAGACCATCTGTAAGTTTCCTGTTGGCTGTTCTTATTTTCACCATCACCGGAATCCTGGATACCGAACATGTTCTGGCAGGATTTTCAAACAGTTCGATTGCGGTAATTATCTTACTAATTGTAATCACAGCAGCAATACGTAAAAACTATAAGATTGAGCTGATTTTTGACCTGGTATTCAAGAAGGCCAAGACTTACCGGAATTTCCTGATTCGGATGATGGCCCAGGTGGCAATTTTAAGTGCGATGATTAACAATACGGCAGTCGTGGCCCTGATGACACCCTATGTTTACAATTATGGAAGAAAGAATAACATAGCTCCATCAAAATTGCTAATCCCCCTTTCCTACGCTACCATTATGGGTGGGATGCTAACATTGATCGGTACATCAACAACCCTTGTCCTGAATGGATTTATAACTGAAGCCGGATTGCATGAGATAAGGTTTAATGACCTGATCTTTATTGGATCAGCGGTTACCATTACCGGGATTGCATTCATCGTTTTCATTGGATTCAAATTGCTACCTAACCATACTGATACGCTGCAGGACTTCTCAAAAAATAAAAGAAATTACCTGATAGAAACCTGGCTGGATAAAAATTCCCCCCTGATCAATCAAACGGTGATTGAGGCAGGCCTTCGAAATCTGCAAGGGGTATACCTCGTCGAGATCCAGCGACAAGGACAGATGATCTCACCAATTACACCTCATGAGATACTGCAAAAAGATGATGTGTTGTTTTTTGCTGGTGACACAACCAATATTATGGATTTGATCAATGAACAGAAAGGTTTGATACTTCCGGAGAAAGCAAGCGACTATCACCAGGATAAAACAGAAGTAATTGAGGCGGTGGTCGCTGGATTTTCTTCTATTATTGGAAAAACTGTAAAGGAATCAAATTTTAGAAACAGGTATGATGCAGCCATTATAGCCATCCATCGAAATGGAGAAAAGATAAGCGGTAAAATAGGGGATATAGAGATCAACCCTGGAGATGTACTGTTGCTGTTCACAGGTAAGGATTTTGGCAACAGGGTAGAACTTTATAAAGATATATATGTAATCAATAAGGTGCGGGAAATTGCTGAACCGGGACGAAAAAAATACTATGCCATAGGCTTGATCTTATTGGGTTCAATAGTGCTCCTGATCACTAAGGGGCTTGCTCTTTTTCCATCTTTGCTGATCATTTTTACGATCATGGTGGGTTTTGGCCTTATAAGTGTTCAGGATATTCGCCGCGAACTAGATTTTAATCTTATTGGTATACTTGTCTTCTCTCTGGCCATAGGACAGGCGATGATCCTGTCAGGAGCCGGTGTTATGGTTGCAGAATGGCTGATCGGATTATTATCTCCATTTGGACGTACGGCCATTTTGATCGGGCTCATATTGATCACGAATTTACTCACCTCTCTAATTGGAAATGTAGGAGCCGTATCGATCACCTTTCCAATTGCATTGGGTATTGGTCAGAGCATGGGGATCGATCCTTCACCCTATTTTCTGGGGATAGCCTATGCTGCCTCAGCTGCATTCATCACCCCGTTCAGCTATCAAACGAACTTGCTGGTTTACGGTCCGGGCGGGTATAATCTAAAAGATTTTGTGAGAATAGGAGTACCAGTCACGTTGATTTACCTAACAGTGGCCTTCCTTGCACTCCTTGTGCTTTACAATAAGGTATTTATCCCAATGTAATCTGAATTGTGGCCTGTGATTGTTAAAATCAAATCTTACCATTTATCTTCCTTGGTGCTTATCGAATTTTATAATATTCTTTTTGGAAAATAAGAATAGCTACTTTGGATTAAAATCATCACCCTTCAAACTACGATCCCGGAAAAATCATAGCTTCTAAATGCTGGATCAAGAAAACCGGTGTAGAATTAAAATAAGAAAAAATCTGAAGCAGAATTCCTTGCAGTTTTATCTTCATCATATAGCTTTATGGCATGTAATAAAAAAATCCCGCCTTCCTGCTCAAGCAGGTTGTTAGGACGGGATTTAGATTTCCTTTTAGATCTTAGGAATTAACGATCAATCCTTTTAATAGCGGAGTAGAGAATTTTACGTGCATTCACTTCTTTTAGTTCCTGCTGTACATCAACCACTATACCCATTTTAACATCTCGGTCTACCTTAAGGGCCATAGTAATCTGATCTCTTTCCACTTCTGTTAATTTATCTTTTTCCTCGTTGACAAATTTCTGAATATCGGTAGGTTGCACCAAACGATCATTGATCTGGATCCTGGGTTCAGCCCCCATATCAGATTGTTTTGGTTTCCCAATGTAGATATAACTTACAAGAGATTTTCTTTCCAGTTTATTCAATTCCTTTGCTGCAGGAATTTTTTGTTCAACAAGAATATCTGATTCCCTAAGAACGGTTGTTACCATAAAAAAGAACAAAAGCATAAAGATAATGTCCGGTAAAGAAGCCGTAGGGATATCCTGACTTGTACTGGCTTTTTTCTTAAATTTTGACATTTTATTCTCCTATTTTTGTTGGTTCAGCAATCGAGACGTTCCTTGGAATACCTTCTCTTGCTCTACTATATACGTCATTCTGTGCCGGATCACTTTTATCCAGGTTTCTGAATTCCTCAGCCGTCAATCCAACCCGATCGCCATAAATTTCATCATATGCCCCCATTATCTCATCAAGAATACCAAGATATATTTCATAACTTGTTCCCCGGTCTGTTTTAAAAGATACAACAGCATCCCCTGGGCTATCCGATGAATCAGGTTTTCGGCCCTGGGAAAGGACAAAATTCCTTTGAGCGCCTGATAGAGAATTTATCAGATCCTGATTTTCCTGATTCTGATCACCAAAATTCAAGACAAACTCTTTTACCATATCCCTGATTTTCGAAATATCCTGTAATGGTTCGTCTTCCACCAGAATCCTGTCACTCGAGTTTACATTCACTTTGAATATATTCCTCTGATTCTTGGTTATATCCGGTGGCTCTACGTTTGGATCAGGCTTAGGTGGCAACAATAAGGCAATTCCTTTATCAGAGGCAATGGTCGTCGTAACCAGGAAGAATATCAGCAATAAAAATGCGATATCCGCCAATGATGCTGAAGGAATATCAACCTTTCTGTTTTTACTTTTTGCCATCAGCTAAATATTTTTGAAATTTCAGTAAATACAATTCCTACTATTGCTACTACTATTAATATGTAAGTAGTATTAATTATACCACCAATATACTTTGACATTCCTGATTCTATTCCGAATTTGGAGTATGTCGCAGTAACCTCTGACCCAGCAAAGCTATATCCAATTCCAAAAATTATGAGGATAACTGCAAGGCCAATAGCTCCTGTAACCAATGATTTGGGATTCCCAATGGCATTGATCAGCGGGAGAATAATTGCTGCAAGCGCTGCCAATCCAAGCAAGGCATATGAAGCAATTATCATTATATCAACAAAATCCTGTTCCATATGTCTTTAGATTATTTTCCCTGTGTTAAATTATACTTAACAAGAATATCAACGAATGATATTGAAGCATCTTCCATCTGATTCACAAGTGAATCAATTTTTGAGACAAGGTAGTTATAGAAAAGTTGTAAAATAACAGCTACTATAAGACCACCTACAGTTGTTAACAGGGCAACCTTAATACCACCAGCAACAAGTGATGGAGAAATATCCCCGGCAGCTTCAATAGCGTCAAAGGCATCAATCATACCAATTACAGTTCCCATAAAACCTAACATAGGAGCCAGAGATATAAATAATGATATCCAGACCAAGCCTCTTTCCAGCCTACCCATTTCTACAGAACCATAAGAGATAATTGATTTCTCAACCATTTCGATTCCTTCAGAAATACGTAACAGGCCTTGAGTGAAGATTGATGCAACCGGCCCTCGTGTGTTTTTACAAACATCCTTAGCCGCTTCAACACCACCAGAACTGAGAGCTTCCTCGACATTGGATAATAATTTCTTTGTATTGGTAGTAGAAAGGTTCAAGGTAATAATCCTCTCTATGGCAACAGCAAGTCCAAGAATTAAACATAGTAATACGATGGACATGAACTGCCATCCACCTTCAATGAACTTGGTTTTGATCGCCTGATGAAAGGTCTCTTCCTCTACCACGAAATCCTCAGATGCCATGCTGTCATCAGCTACAGCAGATGAGGTTGTTTCTGTTGGTTGTTCAGCTTCATCGTCCTGCGCGTAGATAGCAGTTGTGAAACCGAAAGTTAATGCTCCGCAAAGCATAAATAAAGCCAGTAACTTTTTCATAATTCAGTTTTTTGATTTTTTCAAGTATACAAATTATAGTTAAAATATCCGATTAGTTATTAAAAAAATTAGCGGAGAGGATGGGATTCGAACCCATGGTACCCTTGTGGGGCACACTCACTTTCCAGGCGAGCACCTTCGACCACTCGGTCACCTCTCC
>JAHEGY010000039.1 GCA_024644875.1 Cyclobacteriaceae bacterium | reverse complement strand
ACAAATCCCTCCAGCAGGAGCTAATTGTTCTAATCGCGAAGCTATATTTACTCCGTCACCAAAAACGTCTTTATTTTCAAAGATTACTTCACCGAGATGAATACCTATGCGTAGTTTTAAATCCGGTTCTTTTTCACAAAATTCTTGTATCTCCTTTGCACAATACACTGCTTGTGATACGGTTGGAAAACTTGCAAGAACACCATCTCCAATCTCTTTCAACCATTTGCCATCATGTTTTTCTATGATAGGTTTTTGTATTTGTCTATTTTTCTTGAGAACCAGGAATGCTAGTTCTTCATTTTCACCCATCAAGGTAGTATAACCGACGATGTCTGTAAACATTATTGCAGCTAGCCTGCGTTCCGATGAAGAATGTTTTTGACCTTCAGGCATGAATGAAAAAAATGCTATTTAAAAATCAAATGATTTCTACCAGACTTTATATTAAAGTTAGTTATTAATAGCGAATAATTCTAAGGAGATATGATTTATGGGTTATAAACCTTGATGAAGGAAATTCATCACTTTTAAGAGATAAAAACTTCATAATTTACCTTATCCGCGTGTATTGCACGGAAAGATTTGTTCACAATATCAATCGGCAGGATATCGCATAACATAAGAGATAAATAGGCTGTGTTATTAAAGGTTTTGATTATTGAGCCATTTCTCCAGGATATCCATGTATTCTGGCACGTATTTACTACCAACAGATTCAGTAAGACAGCCAGTAGTTGCAGGTGTCAGTATATGTGCCACATCTTGAATAACTTTGATTATATAGTCTTTATTGCCAGCTGCTTTAAGAGCGGCCTCATAAGCCTGAGCTCCCTGTACAGGGTCGATATTCTTATCCAATTCTCCGAAAAGAACGAGTATTGGTATTGTGGTGTGTCGGATAACGTCCATCGGATCGAAAAAAGCGTCAATATCGCGTGGCCATGGTCTCCATTGATCTTCTTCAGAAACTGTTAGTCCAGTATACTCATAAACGCCCGGAATATCTACCAATATATCCACAGCCTCCCTATAACCGTTATATTCAGTTGCTTTGGCCATTTGAGACCAGTAGAGTTCGACAGCTTCCGCCTGGTCTGAAGATCCACCGTCGCAAGCTACCACCTGTGAAACCTGGTAAGCGTACTGCTCTATACTGTCCTCACCACCACCACTGACTACAATCATAAACGAAATGCCGTTTGTCTTGCCCAACGACATAGGCATTACCCACCCCGCTGCACTAATCCCCCAAAGACCAATCGACGAAGAGAGGATGGTCGGATTATCGGCCAAGATCTTCACTGCTTCAGCAACAATTTCAGCTCTTTCTGTCAGCTTATACTCATTGTTGAATACCCCCTCAGATTCGCCATTACCTGGCTTATCCCAAGATAGAACCGCGAAACCTTTTTGTAGGAAGATCTCAATTAAAGGTTCGAAGGGTACCGCACCATATCTTGTTGCGTTGCCCGATCCATGTACCATAATGATCGCAGGATGTTCTTCTCCTTCAACCGGAGTTCGTAAATCTCCAACAATACTGAAACCGTTTGTTTGAAAACTAACTTCCTGTACGAGTGCTGAAATGGTTCCAAACTGCATTTCTACTGAAGGTTTGTATACTGGATTTTGATCAATATCTGTATCTTTTTCACACGTTAGGAATAGTGTAGTTGATAACAATATTATGAAAATGATCATTATCTTAAACTGATTCCTTCTTCTATACCATGGAGGATTTATATACTGTTTCAGGCATTTTAGTCTATTACACATTGTATTAGTATAACAATACATTCTTTTAAAAAAGTTCAAATGTTTTTTTCTAACATTCACCCAAGGCTGAAAGGCATTAAACTATCTCTTAAACTTTAACCCAAATCAATCCACTTTATGTTGACAGGATTTAATAATGATTCTTACAGGATAATAGAGCTAGTATTAAAAGAAAACAGAATATTTCTTCATAGTCTTTAAAGTGCTATTGAATAAAGTAGAGAAATAATTCCTAGGGGTTAACAAGTATATGTTAAGTCGCTTTATACCGAGATAGTTTCTGACAAGGTTAAAGGGAGAAAACTGGTGAGATTGGTAATCCGGATTATAGGTAAAGGGTATACCTGTTTGTTAGTAGGAGTTTAATGTTCTTCAACTCCTTGTGTTCTGTATAGGAATTTCAGACCATGATATAAACTCTGATATGGAACATGTCCCTCATTTCTATACGTTAAATACTCGCAGGTAATATTATCTAGAGGCGCAATTAAATCCGCAAAATCTTTAATAATCTCATTCATTTTCCCTTCTGGATCAAGGGGATCTTTTAATCCATTTGTTAAAATCACAGAAGTTTTTCGATCATAGCGAGTGCTATTTATATCCTTTGCCAAATTTATGAAATACTCTTCACAGCCTGGGAATCCTGCACTACAAGCAATATAGGAATCGAAAGTCTGGGGATCTGTCAAAAAGCTGTATAATGTGAAAATTGAACTTAGAGATTGCCCACATAATATTCTCTCATCAGTGGTCCTATATTTGCCATTGATGTATGGAATTAGTTCGGATTTGATAAACTTTTGAAAATTATTGGCGCCAGGCTCAGATTGATAGAAAAACGTATTCACCGGTAACATATCTTTATCTCGGTGAATATTTTCTATCATTACAATTATCATATCTGGTATCACTTTTTCTCTATATGCTAATCGGTAAATGACACCAGCAGTTTCAACTAATAAATCTATTTCACCATCAAGTCTATAAATAACCGGATATGATTTATCTGAATTTGAATAATCGTCAGGAAGATGTAATAATATTATTCTGTGTTCATCAAGAACCTCTGAGAAAATAGAATCCTGGAATCCTATACTAATATTTTGGGCATTTGTTTTATTAACAGAGATTGATGCAAAGACAAACAACAAGAATAATTTTATAAAGTTCATTTTCTTAGTGACATGAAGGTTAATATTGCTTCCACCGAGAGGTGTAAGCACAATGGTGGTGCTGAATGTTTTGGACAAATTTTCACCTGGGGAGATGACAAGTAAATTAATGGATCCGGATATCGTAAGGCATCCTGGCCTGTTGGCCTCTGAGTGCATTCAATTCCTGAACCTGTTGAAAATAGGGATAGTATTCTCCGAGTTTCATTTTTAGGTACCGGGTTTGTATATCCGCTCCCAGGTCTTCCATGATCTGTTCAAGAACGGTTTTCTGTCTTGGGTAATAGCTAACCCGGTATTCTTCCAGCTCAGCCATTTTTGCGGCTTCTTCAATGGCATCTTCCAGCGTCCCTAATTCGTCAATCAAGCCATTTTCCAGGGCTTCGTATCCTGAATACACCCTGCCGGAAGCGATCTTGAGTAGTTCATCAATAGTCATATCTCTATCATCCGCAGCTTTCGTCGTAAATATTTCATAGCCCTTTTCAATATCCCGTTGAATGATCTCTTTTTCAAAGGCTGTTAATGGCCGTGTAATGGTATACATATCCGAATATTCCCCTGTACTGTAGTTGTCAAAAGTAATACCCAGTTTATTTTCAAATAGTTCTTCTGCGTTAAACAGTATACCAAATATGCCTATTGATCCAGTTATTGAAGTAGGCTGTGCATAGATCTTGTCACAAGCCATCACAATATAATAACCTCCCGATGCAGCAACATCTGCAATGGAGGCAATAACCGGCTTCTTCTCTGCAGTTAGCTTGATCTCCTTCCAGATCATATCAGATGCAAGCGGACTACCTCCACCTGAATTTATGCGTACTACAACCGCTTTTATCCTGTCGTTCTCCCTTGCACTCCGGATTAGCTGTGTATAACTTTCTGACCCGATCATCTGGTTCTCTCCTTTTCCGGAGAATATATTCCCTTCGCCGATTATTACGGCAATTCTATCCTTTGAGTATTTCGGTTCACCATATGACTTATTATATTTCCGATAAGAGATCATGTTGACATCTTCGTCTTCCTCCACATCCAGTTTTTCCTTAATAAGATCTATAAACTCATTATAATATTTTTCCCCATCGATCAGTCCGAGATCAACTGCATCTTTTGTAGTTCTTGCAAGCATGGAGTATGAGATCTTTCTTACTTCCTCAGTCTCCATATTCCTCGAATCGGCTATCGCATCCAGCATATGGTCATATATTGAATTCACATAGGCTGAGATCTGTTCTCTGTTTTCCTCGCTCAGGTCTTTCCTCATAAAAGGTTCTACCGCAGACTTATAATCCCCAACCCTGAATATCTGGGGCTCAATTCCGAGTTTTTCAAATAGTCCTGTAAAGAACATATATTCAGCAGATACCCCGTTAAACTCAAGCATACCATAGCCAGGTGTAATATACATTTCATCAGAAACGGAAGCGAGATAATAAGATGCCTCCGTATAATATTCAGCATAAGATACTATGAACTTTCCTGATGATTTAAAAGCATCCAGTTCCTGGCGTAATTCCTCGATAGTGGCCATCCCAGCCATGAAAAACCTGGGTTCCAGGAATATCCCTTCTATCTTATCATCAGATTTCGCATGTCCGATGGCATCCTTTAACTCTTTGAGGCCCATCTCCCTTGCACCTGCGCCGGGCAAACCCAAAGAAGCAAATGGATCCTCCACCTCACGTTCAACAATTTGTCCGCTCAGCCTGAGACGTAATATCGAGTTGTCAGATACCGAGACAGTAGTTTCAGACGAAGAAATGGATAATATGCCTATAAAAATAAATAGCATAATGAAACTATAGATGAATAATCCAACCAGAACAGCCAGTAAATTGCGTAAAAACTTCATGTACTTATACTTTTATTGTTGTTTTCAAGTGTAATTATATTACTTTACTCCAATAACATGAAAACAATTTATATGGCTGCTAAATATTAAGGATGAAAGGAAAATATTTAATTTTAGGAAGTAACCTTGGAGACCCTGAAGGCAGCCTTCAAACAGCCCTTGAAAAAATAAAATCAGAGCTTGGAAAGGTGGTTCGGACTTCTTCTGTTTACGTCACTGAACCCTGGGGATTAAAGGATCAACCCCCCTTTTATAATCAGGTAGCTGAGGTAGAAACTGAATTAAACGCCTATGATACCTTGGAAAAACTGCTCAAAATTGAAACATCCATGGGCAGGATAAGGGGAAGAAAATGGGCAGAACGGATCATAGACATCGATATCCTGTATTTTGAGGATCAGATAATTAATGCAGACAAACTGCATATCCCGCATCCTGGAATACCGGACAGAAGATTTGTATTGGTTCCCTTGTGTGAGCTTATTCCGGAAATGGTTCATCCGGTATTACAAGTAACGAATGCAGACCTTCTTGGATCTACTTTGGACTCACTTGAAGTTCATAAGATCTGATTCATCAGAAATCCCTGAATTCAATAATCTTATGAGATCACGGCAGGGATATTTTCCCTAAAACATACTTTCCTGCTTACTTTTTATGGGCGAGCACCGGGCATTACGGTTTTCTTTACAAGCAATTGACAACATTATTCAATACTCCCTACCTCAGCCTCCGGACTGATCTTTTTGACAAGTCCCTGCAAAACTTTACCTGGTCCACATTCTATGAATTCAGTAGCCCCATCATCTACCATATTCACCACTGATTGTCTCCATTTAACTGGTGCGGTCAGTTGATGATTCAGGTTCTTTTTGATCTCCTCAACATCGGTATGGGGCCGGGAAGTATAATTCTGGTAAATAGGACAGACCGGTTCATGAAACTCAGTATCGAGGATAGCCTTTTCAAGCTCTTCCCTGGCAGGTTCCATCAAAGGTGAATGAAAGGCTCCTCCAACCTGTAATGGGAGTGCTCGTTTGGCTCCTGCGTCTTTCAGCTTTTCGCAGGCAATAGTTATCCCTTCATTTGATCCGGAAATCACCAGTTGTCCCGGACTATTATAATTGGCTGGTACGACTACCTCGTCAATACCCTCGCAGATGGCAATTACTTTTTCATCTTCCATGCCAAGTATAGCTGCCATGGTGGATGGATTTATTTCACAGGCTTTCTGCATGGCCTCAGCCCTCTTTGAAACAAGTGTCAGTCCATCTTCAAAACTTAATACCCTGTTCGATACCAATGCTGAAAACTCGCCCAGCGAGTGCCCTGCAACCATATCGGGTTTAAATTCTTCAGCCACCAATGCTGAAATTACAGAGTGAAGAAATATAGCTGGTTGTGTAACTTTTGTCTGCTTCAACTCTTCAGCTGTACCGTCAAACATAATATCTGTTATCCGGAAACCCAGCACTTTATTCGCAGACTCAAATAATATTTTTGCCTTCTCAGATCGTTCATATAATTCCTTTCCCATACCTGGAAATTGAGCTCCCTGGCCAGGAAAAATGTATGCTCTCATGCTCTTCTTTTTTAATGGAACGACAAAACTATATATTATAACAATAAAACAATCAATTTTATTTTATTATTGACGGGGTAATACAACACAGAAGGGCTTATTATATAAAAAATTGCATAATCCCGGGAATTCCATTTTAATATTCAGGCTGATATGGTGTATTTCTGCTAACTCCAAGAAATATTAATTGGTAATTTCAAGATTTGGCTTAATTATTCCCCTTTTTCCTGTAAACCTTTCCCATGTAGTTCAAGTAAAGCACACCAATTATGATAATCGATATAGCTACAATTGAAAGATATTTATCCAGGTTCAGTAAAAGCAGGATTGGGTAGGAGAATATCATTAAGATGCCCATAATCAGAAAGCTATTTCTAAAGGTCAGTGCATACTTCTTAATATCGAATTTCTCTTTTTCTTCTCTAGAAAGTGTATTGTAGCCGGCGATCAAATTATAAGCTTTAGCCTGGTGGATGTATATTCCAAGCCCGATGATTAACAGGCCAGAAAAAACGATTACTCCTATGAGAACAGCCTGATCGTTCATAATTATTTATCTGAATATCTGTACCCAGCCTTTCAGGGTCTGGGACCGCAACTCCGGATCATTCATATCATATTGAATGTCAACTTTATAATAGTACACCCCGTTTTCAAGAATGACAGCATCATTAGTAACACCCTCCCAATTGATCAGAATTGAATTCTCACCCCCGCTGGTTTCTGAATAAACCTCCTTGCCCCATCGATTGAAAACCGTGAAAGTAAGAGAATTTACAAATCTTGGACACTTTATAAATGGGAACTGATAGGGTTCAAAAGTGTCGTTTTTGCCATCATTGTTAGGAGTAAACACATTTGGCAATTCGTAATATGGACAATTCTCATATTGCTTTACTTTACTGAATTCTCCGGTGTTGCCGGACCTGTCGACAGCCCTGACCTTATAGCATCCTTTGAATGAGTTTAATCCTTCGTGGAGGAAAGATTCCCCGGGTGCCAAACCAACGATATTATATTCCTCTTCGAAACAGGTTTCGGAGAACCACACTTCATAATATACAATATCTCTCAAACAATCATTATCATCCCCTATCGGTGTTGATGTCCACTCGATCTCATGATAGAAATCGTCGAAATTGCATGGTTTATCTTCAACAAATTCAAGGCAGGTTGTATCGCTAACAATAGTATCCCCGATATCAATGATAACACAGGGAGGAATCGTATCATTCGGTTGGTTGCAGATTATCTGTGAATCGTTTATAAGGGGTTCAATAACCTGTGGGTTGCCATAAGATCCCTGTGTCGTTACATAAAAGCAGTAAAATGTATTTTCATCCAGTTTTACCCCGTTAACCTGTCCTGAATCGATATAATTAAATCCATTCAGATTAACATCCACACTATCTATCAGGAAAAATTCACCATCGTCGGAGGGATTGATGTTATCTCTGTAAATATAGTGGTAGGGATAATCCTGTGTGTTATTTGACCAGGGCACATTCGCCTCCCATATCAATTCTATACTGTTAACACGCGGATCGGTGGATAATCGGACAGAGGATGCAAGTCCTGACGGACCTACCTGTGCACCATTGTTGTCATAGGCAACAACTACATAGCTGTAAGCCGACAGATCAGTATCTAGTCCTGTATCTATGTAGGTCGTATCAGTGAGCACGATCGGGCCTACAGGTGTGCCTGATCCATTCAAGCCCTCATACCTGAACAACTCGTAGGTATATGGAGGTGGATAAAGGCCCTGGTCCGCATCAAACGGACTGGTCCATTGTAATTCAATCTCCCCATTTTCTGTATCAGTTTCCAGGACACTGACTTTTGTGATCACCGGCCCAAACTGACCTTCGTCCTCTTCAATAGTAACGCATACTTCTTCGGAAGCATAACTTAAACCACCGGAAGGAAGCTTATATTCTGCAACCAGACGGTAACAATAAGTAGCACCATAATCCAACCGGGCTCCATTATTTGTGTCAATATAGTCTATCTGATCTATTGGCACTGTAGCTATCAGGGTATATCCTGCATAATCGGGCATTCCCACTTCGCAATTATCCGGTTCAAATTCAAAGCTGTCAACTCTTCTCCAGACTTGCATGGTGCCGGCAAAGGATTCACAGGCATATTGGTTCCAGTCCAGGGCAACACGCCTTCCAGACAATGGAGAAGCCGTAAGTCCTTCCGGTGCAGGGCCAACGACAGTAACTTCCCAAGTGGCGAAATCAACAAGGGAAGGCCCTTCCAGCCTGTCAGGAAAATCCTTGGCTTTAAAGGTGATCTGATAGGGCAGTGATCTCACATGCGAGCAATTGGTCTGCCACTGAAAGTCAATAAATGCCGGAGTAGGTTGTGGATTTACCGGATCATCGGGTTGAGGGTTATACGTTGCCGGAGATGATGATATTTCATAAGGCCCGCCAAAAGACGAAATGGTGATTCGGTGGCCATCCGGATCATCTGCACGAATAACTTCTTCCAATAAAGTTCCTGCTTCAATACAAGTATCCTCAGGAATTGTAAGTTCCGGTCGCTCATTGTCACAATCCTCAACCAGGATCTGCATATCTCTTGTTACATAACCCATTTGAAACCATTCATTCAGGTCCGGAAAATACCGCCATTCCTTTACGATAAAGGCAATATTATATTCATCCTCTGTACCCGGTGCATCCCATATCAGGTCGCCTGAAACTGGGTCAAGGGTATAGGTAGGAGGACCTGTACCGTCTTCATTTGTAACTCCGGGAACAGTTTCTATATCATATACATTAGGGAGCCTGTAATTGACCACGGGCAAATCAACATCCTGTTTATTTACCACAATGTGATAAGACAGGCTGTCACCGTCGAAATCCCAGCCTCCACCATTGTGGTAAAATGCTTTTCCTACACAGGCTCTGTCTAATGGAGGATTCAGGAGGACCGGTGTGTTGTTGCATCCAAAAAAAGGATCCACAACAATCTGAGTTTCTATGTAAAAGGGTGTGTTTACAGAATTATCCATGTTGGCTACACTGGCATTCCTGTTGAATTCCCGATAACTTACGGTATAAGTGCCAGGTCCGGGGAATGTATGTTCTGCATAAAAGATATTAAGCGCTACCTCATCACCCAGGTCCTGAAAAAAATCAGGATTGCCAGCTGTAAATCCAATCGGAGCTGATCCGTCACCGAAATTCATTTCACCACCACCAAACAATACAGTTGATCCGGTATCAGTATAACCGATTAATGTAAAACGATAGGTATTGGATTGACAATCTAAAAGTTCAGCGATAATTTCCCCGGCACGAATATGTGTTGCATACACCCTCACAGTCGCCATCAAAAACAGCACCATCAATACCAGTATTATCCTGTACCTTCTCATCAAAATTCCTATATACTATGTAATATCAACGACAAAACTAATCAACTAATATACAAACAAATAAAATTAACAATAAGTTATGCTTACAATGTAATTATTCTTTAAATATGAAAATTAATTTCTTATTTTTGATTATCAGTTTTTTGAATCGATATACTTTTGATACATCACATCATACCTTGTTTTTTTACTATACAGATCATAAAATTAATAGAACATGAGTTGGATTACAGATACTTTGGGTAGTTCCATTGGCAAAAAACTATTAATGTCTTTAACCGGACTATTTTTAATTTTATTCCTGGTCATACATCTGATTGGAAATCTGTCGATTTTCTCAGGTGACGGGGGATTGGCCTTTAACAGTTATGCAGTTTTTATGACATCGTTTCCATTAATAAAAGCTGTTTCGTATTTGCTATACTTTAGCATTTTACTACATGCTTTTTATGCTTTTATGCTTTGGATTCTGAACCGGAAAGCCAGGCCGGTCCGGTATGCGGTAGAACATGCCAACCAGAATAGTTCCTGGGCTTCCCGCAGTATGACTTTGCTTGGTTCTCTTATTTTTATCTTCCTGATCATGCACCTGAAGGATTTCTGGTGGCAGTTTAAGTTCGGAGGAGGATATGAATTTGAGATCGACGCCAACGGCAACCGGGATTTATATAAGCTGGTCATATTGCAATTCCAATATACCTATGTGGTCATAGCTTACCTGATAGGGCTGACAGCACTTGCCTTCCATTTATGGCATGGATTTCAAAGTGCATTTCAGACACTGGGCCTTAATCATGATCGATATACTCCAGCTATTAGGTTTCTTGGCATCCTGTATGCAGTCGTGGTACCACTGGGATTTGCCAGCATGCCCGTTTATATTTACTTTTTTATGAAATAATAATTGAATAGATAATTATGTCTCTTGATTCAAAAATACCGGATGGTCCCTTAGCAGAGAAATGGACCAAACATAAGTTCAACTTAAAACTTGTTAATCCCGCTAATAAGCGAAAATATGATATCATTGTCGTAGGCACAGGTCTTGCCGGCGCTTCAGCAGCCGCATCCTTCGGGGAACTGGGCTATAATGTGAAGGCCTTCTTATACCAGGACAGTGCCAGGAGAGCGCATTCAATCGCTGCACAGGGCGGAATTAATGCTGCAAAAAATTACACCAACGACGGGGATAGTGTTTTCAGGTTGTTTTATGATACTATAAAAGGTGGTGATTACCGTTCCAGGGAAGCCAATGTATACAGATTGGCTGAAGTAAGCAACAACATCATCGACCAGTGTGTTGCCCAGGGAGTCCCTTTCGCCCGGGAATATGGCGGCTTGCTGGATAACCGGTCCTTCGGAGGTGCACAGGTGTCAAGAACCTTCTATGCACGGGGACAAACCGGTCAGCAGTTGCTTCTGGGCGCCTATTCAGCTTTAAGCCGGCAGGTGGCTGCCGGGAAAGTGACACTTTTCCCGAGAACAGAGATGCTGGATGTGGTGCTGGTGGATGGCAAGGCCCGGGGAATCGTTACCCGGAATATGATTACGGGAAAAGTCGAGTCCCACAGTGCCCACGTCGTCGTGCTGGCTACTGGTGGATATGGCAATGTATTTTTCCTGTCCACAATGGCCATGGGCTGTAACGGATCGGCTGTCTGGCGGGCTCATAAAAAAGGCGCCTTTTTCGGCAACCCCAGTTTCACACAGATTCATCCTACCTGCATACCGGTTCATGGTGACCAGCAGTCAAAACTCACGCTGATGTCCGAATCCTTAAGAAATGACGGCCGGGTTTGGGTACCTAAGACCAAGGAAATTGCAGAGAAGCTTAAGGCTGGGGAAATGAAACCCACAGAAATTCCGGAAGAAGACAGGGATTACTACCTGGAAAGGATATATCCATCTTTTGGCAACCTCGTCCCCAGGGATGTGGCCTCACGTAATGCCAAGAATGTGTGTGATGAAGGCCGTGGAGTGGGTGAGACAGGGCTTGCCGTATTTCTAGATTTCAGAGATGCCATTGATAGGGATGGAGTAGATGTGATCAAAGCCAAATACGGAAACCTGTTCCAGATGTATGAAAAGATCGTGGATGACAACCCGTATGAAACGCCTATGATGATCTATCCGGCGATTCACTATACCATGGGAGGTTTGTGGGTAGATTATAACCTTATGACGACCATTCCAGGACTGTATGCTACAGGAGAATGCAATTTCTCTGACCATGGGGCGAACAGGCTGGGTGCAAGCGCACTGATGCAGGGGCTCGCTGACGGGTATTTTGTAATACCATACACCATTGGGGATTATCTGGCAGATATGCCTTATGACAAAGTGTCGACGGAACATCCTGAATTCCAGAAGGCAGAAAAAGAGGTGAAGGAGCGGATAGATAAGTTGCTTAATATCAATGGGTCGAAAACCGTAGACCAGTTCCACAAACAATTAGGACATATTATGTGGGAAAAATGTGGGATGTCCAGGAATGCACAGGGACTGAAAGAAGCCATTGAAGAGATCCAAAAATTAAGGGAAGAATATTGGAAAGATGTAAAAGTACTGGGTGTCAACGAAGAACTGAACATGACACTTGAAAAGGCCTTGAGGGTAGCTGATTTCATGGAACTGGCTGAACTCATGGTGAACGATGCACTGGATAGAAAAGAATCTTGCGGGGGACATTTCAGAGAGGAAAGCAAAACCCCGGAAGGAGAAGCCAAGCGGGATGATAAGAATTTCGCCTATGTTTCTGCCTGGGAATACCAAGGTGAGGGTAAACCTGAGGTATTGCATAAAGAAGAATTGGTATTTGAAAATGTTAAATTGACTCAAAGAAGCTATAAATAATGGAAAAAGAAAGAACATATACTTTAAAGATATGGCGTCAGCCAAATGCCAACATGAAAGGCGCTTTTAAAACTTATAAAGTGGAAGACATATCCCCGGGAACATCATTTCTTGAAATGCTGGATATATTGAATGACCAGCTTTCCGAAAATGGTGAGGATCCGGTTCATTTTGATCATGACTGTCGTGAAGGGATATGTGGCATGTGCAGCCTGTTCATCAACGGAAGGCCTCACGGACCGGATGAAGAGATCACCGTATGCCAGTTACACATGCGGGTATTTAAAGATGGGGCTAAGATCACGATAGAGCCTTGGAGGGCCAATGCTTTCCCGGTTATCAAGGACCTGGTGGTCGACCGGTCAGCTTTTGACAGGATCGTGCAGGCCGGCGGATTTATCTCCGTTAATACCGGTGCTGCTGTTGATGCCAATGCAATTCCCATCCAAAAAGTGAACGCTGAACTGGCCATGGATGCCGCAGCCTGTATCGGATGCGGTGCATGCGTGGCTGTTTGTAAAAATGCTTCCGCCATGTTGTTTACCGCTGCCAAGGTATCCCAGTTGGCTTTATTGCCACAAGGTGATATTGAACGAAAAGAAAGGGCCATGAAGATGGTGGCACAGATGGATGCCGAAGGTTTTGGTGCGTGTACCAATACAGGTGCCTGCTCCGCAGAATGTCCAAAAGGCATTGACCTGTCCGTCATAGCCCGCATGAACAGGGAATATTTTACAGCGAAAGTAACGACGTAATTCAATCGATTTGGCCTGGATTAACTTCACTTAATCCCGCTTCTGCCGGCAGGTATGCCTTACAGCAAATCCGCCGGTAAGCAACCGGGATTTTTTTATTTTATCAACTTTTATTACATGGGTTTGTCCTGACGAAAAGTGTATTGCCATAGTGCTTCTTTTATATCTTTTTTATACCCATGGACATTTATGCAATCACGGGCTTCAGCAATACCACTACTTTGACGGTAAACCGTATCGTAAATTTCATATTCAAATACCAGATCGCATCAGAAGATGAACTTGAGAATATATTCAGGTCTGTTGATTATGCATTAAGTCCTTACAAGTATCAGGGAGGGTTTGTCTTATTGGCGGAAGACAACAGCTCTATTATCGGATCCGTAGTTGTAAACCGAACCAACATGGAAGGCTATGTGCCCAAAAACCTGATGGTCTATTTTGCTGCGGATCCAAATTCCGCCTATCCTGAAATTGAAAAAAAATTATTAAAAAAGGCAATACAGCTGACCAGCGGAGAAATTGCCTACCATGCTTCCCTGAACAGTCCTGCACTGGAATTGCTTGAAGATGTAGGTTTTGAAAAGAATTTCTTTGAAATGCGATTGAAAAGGTGAAATATTACATCTTCACTGATATATGACATAATCCTTTTCGCATTTGAATTTTGATACATCACAAAAGATCCTGATCACCCATGCCCTTCATACCGAAAATGCACTCCGGGGAGAATTACAACAATTAGGATACAAAGTAATTGGTCGTGACAGGCTTAATGTATCCGTAAATGGAACCCTCAAGGATGCGATTCGGCTGAACTTAAAACTAAGGACGGCTCACCGGGTTTTATATCATCTGAATACATTCAAAGCTTTTGACCTGGGAAGGTTATATAAAAAGATCAAAGGATATGACTGGACCGATATTATCCCTTTGAACGGATATTTTAGTATCAATTCATATAGTAATCAGAAAGGAATTCGTGACAACCGCATTGTAAACCTGAAAGTAAAGGATGCCATCGCTGATCATTTCATGGAAGCAAAAGGCGAACGGCCGGATTCAGGAAAAGACAGCAGTCAACTCTCCTTGTTTGTATACTGGGTAGATAATACCTGCTCAGTATATATTGATACGAGTGGGGAATCTATCGCAAAGCATGGATACCGCCTTGAGGGATGGAAAGCTCCGTTATCGGAAGCCCTCGCAGCATCGATCATAGTGAATACTGGTTGGGATAGTAAAAGTCCATTTATCAATCCCATGTGTGGTAGCGGAACCCTGGCCATAGAAGCTGCATTGATGGCCAGCAAAAGATACCCGGGATTGAGCAGGAGCAACTACAGCTTTATGCATATAAATGGTTATGATTCTGCATATTACAAGGAGGTGAAAAAAGAAATTGAGGATCAGGTAACCGACCAGGATCTTCCACAGATCATTGCTACGGATATACATGCAGGAGCCTTACGGGCAGCAAAGGCAAACGCAAAATGGGCAGGGGTATTGGATCTCATCCAATTCTCCAGATGCAAATTTCAGGATACCCTGATGGTGGGAGAAGGTGGAATCGTGATCATGAATCCAGAGTACGGGGAAAGAATGGGCCAGGTAGACCAGTTAAAACCGATTTATGGGCACATCGGGGATTTTTTCAAGAACGATTGCAAAGGCCGGACTGGTTATGTCTTTACCGGTAATCCTGAACTGGCAAAATCCGTGGGATTGCGAACGAAACGTAAACTGCCCTTTTTAAATGCAATGATCGAGTGCCGGCTTCTGGAATACGAACTTTATGAAGGAACTAAGAAACTTTCACGTAAGCCTGACCGTTATTCACCTTCTTGAGCTTTCCTTACAGCTCAAAATCGCCGGTGAATCCAGGATGATATTCTACGGGTTGTTAGATTAATCTCTCTTTAAAAACCTCGGACCAGTCAATTTTATTCCAATGGCACCAAGAGGTGCAGTTACGATAATACTCAGTACTGCCATGGCAAGGATCACCTGTCCTATTTCTTCAGACAGGGAAGTGATATTACCGCTCATGATCATTGTTAAAGGTACGGCTCCCATAGCAGCCTGAACCGTTGCTTTGGGCCAGTATGCGATCATGCAGAATATCTTCTCTTTCATGGTCAGTTCAGAACCGAACAAGGATATCCAAACGCCCAGGCTCCTTGCAATTAATCCAAGGAGCAGAATCACCACTCCCACACCGATCAAGGAATGGTCGATTTTCGATATCTGAACTTCTGTTCCTATGTATACAAAAAGCAATATCTCGGCCAATACCCATATCTTGCTGAATTTCGTGGCCATCCGGTTGGCCAACACATCATACTTTTCCAGCAATATGAATCCGATAGCCATAACGCCAAGAAGGGCAGCAATAGGAATATAGTTCTTGATGGCAGGCAATTCCGCCGTATCATAAAATATGACCGCGACAATCATGAAGATGATCACTTTCATGGTATCCCGGATATGGTACTTTTTAAAAAACCATATAGAGATAAATCCAATAACCACACCGATCCCTGCCCCAGCCAGGATACCTGCCGGCACACTCAGGAATACATAGGTCCAGTTGGTCGCCGCTCCTGCTGCCAGGCTGGCGAATACACCAAAGATTGTGATGGCAATAATATCATCTAAAGAGGCCCCCGCCAATATTAATGTGGGGATACCCTTTTCCTTGCCTAAACCCTTCTCGCGAAGCTCAAGCATAGACGGTACAACTATAGCCGGAGATACGGCGGCAATAATAAATCCCAGCATACCGGCAGCATGCAGGGGCAGATCCAATAGCCAGTAGGAAACGGCAGCCACAGCAGCCCCTTCCACGACCACCGGGATAAATCCCATCCTGATCGCCGGACCTCCGATCCTGTTTAATGTCGCCCTGTCAATCCCCAATCCGGCACGGAAGAGGATGACGATCAGTGCAATGGTTTTAAATTCTTTCAGCACCGCCCGGATCTCAGGATCTATCAGATTGAGGACGCTTGGGCCGAGGATAATTCCAGCTGCGATCATACCCAAGATTCCCGGAAGGCCTATCCTCTTGAAGATTATGTTCCCGATAAGGGCGAATAGTATGATAAAGGCAACATCGACCATTTAATTATAATTTAAGTTCTCAATTTGAGCATTCAAAAGAGGATTCTAAATTCTCAATAAAGTTCGAAATCTAAGGATTTTTACAGAGTTTTTTTGTGGACTAACATTTTTATTCCGCAGATTATAATATTCCTGTAAAGAACAATCACTCCATGGACTCTTAAATGGTTCCATAACGTATATCTGACAATAATAATAATAGAAATTTCTCAATAAGGTGTTTTCCATAATATTCACTAAATTAAAGGGTTGATTTAAAAATTAAAGAACATTTGAACCAACAATATAAACCAAAAAACAAGATCCGTATTGTAACGGCGGCCTCCCTTTTTGACGGCCATGATGTATCCATAAACATCATGCGCAGGGTGTTCCAGTATACCGGGGCTGAAATTATCCACCTGGGCCATAACCGGTCGGTGGATGAGATCGTGAATTGTGCCATCCAGGAGGATGCCCATGCCATTGGTATTACGTCTTATCAGGGTGGGCACATGGAGTTCTTCAAATATATGCGAAGCCTGCTGGATGAAAAAGAGGCTACGGATATTCAGGTATTTGGAGGCGGTGGTGGCACTATTTTAACTGGTGAGATCGAGGAGCTGCATAGGGCTGGCATCATGAAGATCTATTCACCTGATGAGGGTCGAAAGCTTGGATTGCAGGGGATGATCAATGATGTGCTGGAACAAATCGACCATGACATCACTAAGGATTTGAATATTGATCTGGACCTGATCGCTGCTCAAAATCACAGATCACTGGGTCAGCTCATCTCTCTGGTCGAGAACCATTACACAAAGAGTAAATCCATCCTAAAAAGTGTCAAAACCTCACCGAATATTCCAGTCCTCGGAATAACAGGAACTGGTGGCGCCGGAAAATCTTCAGTGGTGGATGAATTCGTAAGGAATTTCCTGCAGGATTTTAAAAACAAGACCATAGGGATAATATCCATTGATCCTTCCAAAAGAAGATCAGGTGGATCTCTTCTGGGTGACAGGATCCGTATGAATGCCATCAACGATCCAAGGGTATATATGCGTTCGATGGCCACCCGGCAGGCTAATGTAGCACTTAGTCCCCATATCCGGGAAGTGATTGACATAATGAAATTCGCTGGATTCAATCTGATCATAATTGAAACATCCGGCATAGGTCAATCGGATACGGAGATCGTAGATATAGCCAATGTTTCTATGTACGTTATGACGCCGGAATTCGGCGCACCCACACAGCTGGAAAAAATCGATATGCTCGATTTTGCAGATATCATTGTACTCAACAAATCCGATAAGTCCGGGGCTGATGATGCCTTCAGGGATATAAAAAAACAATACCGGCGGAACCACCTGTTATGGGACGGGATGGAATCTGAAATCCCCGTTTATAAAACAACGGCCTCTCACTTTGGAGACCAGGGCACCAGGAACCTGTATGTGGCCACCATTGAAGCACTAAATGAAAAATCCGGAAATTTCCGGAACAGTAAGGTTAAAAGATTGGCAGATGAAGACAGAAAACCTTATATCATTCCCCCAAAGAGAGATAGATATCTTTCTGAAATATCCGAAACCATCAGGAACTATAACGATTGGGTGAAAGAAAATTGTGAGACAGCTTCCAATGCACATGCCCTGAAACAAACCCTGGACCTGATTAAAAAAGATAATGATCTGACTGATGAACTTAAATCAACACTTTCAGGTAAACTTAAAGATCGTATTGATACGCTCGGTTCTGCAAATTACAAGCTCATCAGTGAATGGCCAAAGGTCCGGAAAAAATACGGGGATAAAACCTTCAGGTTTACGGTCCGGGGTAAAACCATCAAGGTCGATACCACGAAAACAACACTTTCCAACCTGGATATACCGAAAGTTAGTTTACCTGCTTACCGGGACTGGGGAGACATCCTGCGATGGCGTTTGCAAGAAAACCTGCCTGGGGAGTTTCCATATACTTCAGGAGTCTTTCCATTCAAAAGGGAATCTGAAGACCCTACCCGTATGTTCGCCGGGGAAGGTGAGCCGGAAAGGACCAACCGGCGCTTTCACTATCTGTCGAGGGATCAGCTTTCCAAAAGGTTATCGACGGCTTTTGATTCAGTTACCCTCTATGGAGAGGATCCGGACAAACGACCCGACATTTATGGAAAGGTAGGTAACTCAGGTGTGAGTATATGCACCCTGGATGATGCTAAGAAATTATATTCCGGTATCGACCTGGTGGATATTGGGACCTCTGTTTCCATGACGATAAATGGCCCGGCATCTATGCTATGTGCTATGTTCCTGAATGCGGCCATCGACCAGCAATGCGAGCAATATATCCGGAAAAATGGATTGGAAAAGAAAGTTGAGGAGGTATTAAATAAAAAATTCGGGAAATCCGGATCATCCAGGCCTGAATATCATGGTTCTTTACCGGAGGGTCATAATGGCCTGGGTCTGATGTTGCTGGGAATAACCGGGCAGGAAGTGCTGCCCCGGGAGATATATGAAAAGATAAGGCAGGAAACCATCTCCAGGGTGCGCGGAACGGTTCAGGCAGATATCTTGAAGGAAGACCAGGCACAGAATACCTGTATATTTTCCACGGATTTTTCCTTGCGCATGATGGGAGATGTGCAGCAATATTTTGTTGATAATGAAGTCAGGAATTTCTATTCTGTTTCTATTTCAGGGTATCATATTGCGGAAGCCGGGGCCAATCCAATCACACAACTGGCTTTTACCCTGGCCAATGGATTCACCTACCTGGAATATTATCTGTCAAGGGGTATGAAAGTGAATGATTTCGCCCCGAATTTTTCCTTCTTCTTTTCCAATGGGATAGATCCGGAATATGCGGTGATCGGACGTGTAGCCAGGAGGATCTGGGCCAAAGCACTTAAACTCAAGTACCATGGCAATGAGCGTGCACAAAAACTCAAGTACCATATCCAGACTTCTGGAAGATCACTGCATGCACAGGAAATAGATTTCAATGATATACGTACAACCTTACAGGCCTTATATGCCGTCTATGACAATTGTAATTCACTGCATACCAATGCTTATGATGAGGCGATCACCACACCCACAGAGGAATCCGTTCGAAGGGCCCTGGCCATACAACTGATCATCAACCGTGAACTTGGCCTGGCCAAGAATGAAAATCCTCTGCAAGGCTCCTTTATCATAGAAGAATTAACCGACCTGGTGGAAGAAGCTGTTTTGGCGGAATTCGATCGTCTGACCGACCGTGGTGGCGTGCTTGGTGCAATGGAAACCATGTACCAGCGTGGAAAGATACAGGAGGAAAGTCTTTTATATGAAACCAAGAAGCATTCGGGTGAATATCCGATTGTCGGGGTAAACACATTCCTGTCTTCTGAAGGATCCCCAACTTTGGTACCGGGGGAGATTACCCGGGCCTCGAATGCAGAAAAAGACCGGCAGATCCGAAATCTTAGGAATTTTCAGAAAGTCAATGCACAGGATGGTAAAAAGCAACTTTCAGAACTCCGTAAGGTGGTCCTGAAGGATGAAAATACCTTTTCCCAACTAGTGGAGGTTGTTAAGTACTGCTCCCTCGGCCAGATCACCCATACTCTGTTTGAAGTAGGCGGCCAATACCGGAGGAATATGTAATTTCTTGTTTTCTATCTATATTTTTACTTCACAACACCATTATATAATGTTTCTGAATGACATCACTTACACGGTAGAATATTTGCCGTTTCACAAATTGTAAAGTATTTTTAATAGGGCATTTTTTAAGCAATTCAATAATTAGATATGCTTTCGCCTAAAAATAATCCCGGTTAATAATAGATAACGCATGGATTATAAGGATTTTTTAATCGAATAATTATTTAAAAAATAAAAAGAAATGGGACAGACTAATTCGCAACAGAAAAACGTATCACGCCGAAAATTCATAAAGAACACCGGCAAAATCACCCTGGCCACAACACTGACGCCAAAACTCATTCCAAATGTTCATGCAGCAGAAAATAATACTATAAACATAGCCCTGGTAGGTTGCGGGGGCCGGGGTTCAGGTGCTGCTTCAAATGCCATGTCTGTTAAAAACGGGCCAATAAAAATGGTTGCAATGGCTGATGTTTTTGAAGATCGTCTTAAACTCAGTTATAAAAGTCTGAAAAAAATACATCCTGAACAGGTGGATGTGCCAGAAGACCAGAAATTCCTGGGTTACGAGGGATATAAGAATGCCATGGATTGTCTGAATCCGGGAGATGTAGTGATCCTCGCAACCCCTCCTGCCTTTCGCTGGGTACATTTCAAATATGCCATTGATAAAGGATTGAATGTTTTTATGGAAAAACCGGTAACAATTGATGGACCCACAACTGTACGGATGCTGGAACTTGGTGAAGAATCTGTGAAAAAGAATTTAAAAGTCGGGGTTGGCCTGATGTGTCGACATTGTGATGCCCGCTGGGAACTTTACGACCGTATACAGGACGGACAGATTGGTGAGATTATAGCTTTGCGTGCCTACAGGATGCATGGCCCTATTGGATTTTTTGATTCTGATCCCTTGCCGGATGGTGTCAATGAGTTCCTGTATCAGACACAGCGTTTCCATAGTTTCCTCTGGGCCGGGGGCGGTGCTTACAGTGACTTTTATATACACCATATCGATGAATGCTGCTGGATGAAAAATGAATGGCCCGTTAAAGCACAGGCACTTGGTGGAAGACACTACCGGGGTAATTCGGTAGATCAGAATTTTGATACCTATTCTGTGGAATACACCTTTGCCGATGGCACGAAATTATTCCTGTATGGCAGATGCATCGAAGGTTGTCATGATGAGTTTGCCAGTTATGCCCATGGCAGCAATGGATCAGCTGTTATCTCCCAGGGAGGACATACTCCGGCATTATGCCGAATTAACAAAGGGCAGGATTTCAACAATACAAATGACATCGTCTGGCGATTCCCGAAGGAAGAACCTAACCCATATCAACTGGAATGGGACCATCTGATAGAGGCCATCAGGGAAGATAAACCATTCAATGAAGTGAAGCGAGGGGCGGAAGCCAGCCTGGTTACTTCCATGGGTAGAATGGCAGCGCATACAGGCCAGGTTATCACCTATGATCAGATGCTGAACTGCGATCATGAGTTTGCCCCGGGACTTGATAGAATGACATTAGATTCTCCTGCACCACTTCAAGCAGGTCCTGACGGAAAATATCCTATCCCTCAACCTGGCAAGTACAAATATGAATACCCGTTTTAGTCCAGGAGTATATTGAAGAAAAAGTTTTCGGAGCGTTTTTTTCTTATTATCCCGGGACAACTATTAGAATCACTTGATTGGGGTATAGCTGACTCACTGACTCATTGTTGAACACGATTAGGCTATTAATTATTCGGGAGTTAAAATTTTTAATCTGATATATTTAATGAAGAGCATATCTTTTATATCCCTGTTTCTTATTGTCATGCTATTCTCAGGATGTAATCCTGAGACTGTTCTTATATCTGTCGACCCGGACTATGCAATGATCCGCTATACGGGCCGCATAAATTTCGAAGATTCTAAGGCGCCTGAGATCTATTGGCCAGGGACACAGATCGAGATCAGGTTTGAGGGGGAGGAGTTAAAAGCCAAACTAAAAGATGAGCGGGGTGAGAATTATTTTAATATTGTCATTAATGAAGATAGCCTGAGATATATCAAACTTGATAAAGAAGAGAAGTATTATACGCTTGCAAAAGGACTCCCGGAAGGCAAGCACACGATAAAACTGATCAAACGCACAGAATGGGACCTGGGTAAAACCTGGTTTCTGGGTCTTGAGATTAGCAATGGCAAACTTTTAAAGCTACCTGAAATGGATCGAAAGATCATTGAGTTCTTTGGTAATTCAATCACGGCAGGATATGCTATTGAAGACCTGACAGGCGGGGATTCACCGGATAGCATTTATACCAATAATTATAGTACTTATGGAGCCATTACCGCGAGGCATTTCAATGCAGATTATTATGGCACTGTAAGGTCGGGGATTGGGATCATGATCAGCTGGTCCCCCCTGATCATGCCGGAAATGTGGGACCGGCTTGATCCGACCGATCCGGATAGTAAATGGGATTTTTCTAAAGTGAAGCCTGACTTGGTCGTGGTGAATTTGTTCCAAAATGATTCATGGCTCGTCAATATGCCGGAAGAACCTACATTTGAGCAGCGGTTTGGGAATTTGGCGCCTGATGAGGCCAAAATAATCTCATCTTATGTTGAATTTATCACTAAATTACGTGTTGTATATCCTGAGACTCCAATTATCTGTGCCCTGGGAAGTATGGATGCAACGAGGGAAAACTCACCATGGCCAGGATATATTACCTCGGCAGTGGAAATCCTTGATGATCAGAACCTGTACACCCTGTTCTTTCCATATATCAACAAACCGGGACATCCACGGGTGGAAGACAACCGGATTATGGCAGATCAGCTGATCAGATTCATTGAAGAAACATTTAATTGGTAAATAATAAATTGAAGTACCGGATTTTTTAATGTTCAAGAACATCATCATATATTTTTTTTCAGGCACTGGAAATGCAAAAACTGCAGCCCACTGGATTGCAGAAAAAGCTAAAAGCCAAGGGCTTCCTGCTGAAGTCATCCGGATTGAAAAGCATACGCCCGTCCCCCATACACGATTTGAGGAAAATACACTGGTAGGCTTTTGCTTTCCAACGCATGGTTTTAATACGCCACCCATTGTTATTGATTTCATTCGCCGTTTCCCGAAATCAAAGGGTACAAAGATATTTCTGCTGAACACCAGGGCAGGCATGAAGTTATCTAAGCTCTTTACTCCGGGTATGAGTGGAACAGCATTATGGTGGCCGGCTATGATGCTCTGGTCAATAGGATATGCCTGTATCGGTTTTCAGCCCCTTGATCTTCCCTCGAATTGGATCTCTGTACACCCAGGTCTCAGGAAAAAAGTGGTGGATTCTATATTTAACCGCTGCAGGAAAATAACAGACCGTTTTACAGAAAAACTCCTGGATGGAAAGCGGGTTTACCAGGCCTTCTGGGGACTTCCCGTTGATATCCTGATCAGTCCGATTTCTATATTGTATTATCTTTTTGGCCGTTTTGCCTTATCGAAGACCTATTTTGCCAGTTACAAATGTAATAATTGTGATAAATGCATAAAGGATTGTCCGGTCGGTGCCATCAAACTTGTAGATAAAAGGCCCTTCTGGACCTATAAATGCGAAAGTTGCATGCATTGTATGAACTATTGCCCGGAAAGGGCGATCGAGACAGGCCATGCATTCTTTATCTTTCTATGGTGGCTGGCCTTCAGCATTATACCTGTTTTGATTATTGACGTATTGGGTAATTATGGAATTATTCCGGAAGATACCATCAAGACCGGGTACAAATACATTTATTACGGGGTTCAATTTGGCGTCGGCATGTGGATCATTTTCGGTGGATATGGATTGATGCACTTCCTGATGAGGTTCAAATGGATCAATTACCTGATCACCTGGACATCACTGACAAGATTCAGATTCTGGAGGCGTTACAAAGCTCCCGGAAGATTCTTAAGGATGAATTAAAACAGGGGTTAATAAGCTACCATGAGAATTCTTAAGAATGAATTAAAACAGGCGTTACTGAATAACATTAGATTTTTCAAGGATACATTAAATAAAGCATGATTAGATGTACCCCCTTAGTTCGTCTTAAAATAAAAAAAGGGAGTTTCGCTCCCTTAGAAAATACCTCTAAAGTTTTCTTAGCCAGATGTTGCGGAAGCTGACCGGGTTACCATGATCCTGGAGCATAAGCGGGCCTTCCCCATGGGCTTCATATTTCGGTAGTCCTATATATGGAGTATCCCCTTTTATCTGATAGTGATTCTGAACCAGAATTCCATTATGTAATACAGTGATGTAGGCCGGTGTGGCCAGCTTCCCATCTTCATCGAAAATGGGTGCCTTGTATATGATATCATAGGTCTGCCATTCTCCTGGAGGTTTGCATGCATTGACTAATGGCATGCTCTGCTTGTAGATGCTGGCTGCCTGCCCATTGGAATAGGTCCTGTTCTCATAAGAATCCAATACCTGGACTTCATAGATCCCCTGCAGGAATACGCCACTATTGCCTCTGCCCTGGCTTTTTCCTTTAACCTCTGCAGGTGTTCGCCACTCAATATGTAACTGACAATCTCCATATATTACTTTGGATCGGATAGCTCCGGTTCCCTTCACCACGGTCATGGCACCATCACTTACTTCCCATTCTGCCTTTTCACCCTTCATGTTTTCCCAGTTATCAAGGTTGGTTCCGTCAAAAATAATAATCGCATCCGAGGGGGGGGCTGTTCCCTCACCGGGTGTTACGACGACTGGTTCTGGTTCCCAGAATTCCGTATCCTCGGGTTTCATCTTTTGTGCATAAACCTGTCCGAGACAGATTAGGAATGTTAATAATAATAACGGCTTTTTCATTTTTATACTCTTTAGTTTTAAAAAATCATAATAGATATATGCTAAGCGAATTTACATATTTTGTCAATTCATTTATTTGTAAAGAACTGATAATTCGTTTAAATTAATTAAATTAACATAGTACTATGAAACTCTTATTAGTTGTTAACCCCATTTCCGGAGGAAAAAGTAAAGAGACCTTTATCAATAAAGCTGAAGACTATTGTAAAAAATATGGTATTCCCTACAAATATTTTCACACAACCGGGGAGGATGATGTTAAAAAACTGTCCACCGAAGTTGAATCTGTGAAGCCAGATAAGGTAGTTTCGATAGGGGGAGACGGAACAACACTCATGACGGCACTGGCACTGCAGAATTCAGACGTTCCTTTTGGCATTATTCCTATGGGTTCAGCTAATGGAATGGCGAAGGAACTCAGCGTTCCCAATGATACAATGCAGGCCTTCCAGGATCTGATTACTTCACAGATGATAATCCCAATTGATGTTATAAGAGTGAATGATGATTACACCATGCACCTGGGAGATGTAGGCATTAATGCAGCGATGGTCGAAAACTTCGAAAAAGAGGAAGGTCGTGGATGGGCCGCCTATGCCAAGCATTTTATCAGTGCGGTTAACAATGCTTCATTATTCGATGTTACAATCGAAATTGATAATAAGACATACGAACATAAAGCCTATTCTGTATTGATAGCAAATACACGCATGTATGGAACAGGTGCAATTGTAAATCCTAAGGGAAATCCCCATGATGGAGTATTTGAGATCGTATTATTGATAAAACGGGATTGGTCTGCTGTGATCAATCTTGGACTGACTGCTTTTGACCAAAGAGCCGTTGAAACTTTTGAGGAATATACTAAAAATTATTCCGCCAAATCAGCCAGGATAAAATTTGACAAACCCCGTATGTTACAGCTGGATGGAGAAGTTATCGGAGAGTGCGAATCTATTGAAGCTGAGATTATTTCAGGAGGTGTTCAATATATCACAACCGGGGATAATCATTTTATAGATCAACTTAAGAGCTCTTAAGTTACAGTATTCCATACTTCAGTTGATTTCTTCCCTGATATGATATCAAGAATTGAAATGTCCTGTAAGTGTATTTGACATATAGAATGCATATTGAGTCTGGTCTGGTCATGCCTGGTTATTTATAAAACTTTGTCATTAATTAGTATGTGAATCTATTATATTTGTCAAAATCTGAAAGCAAAAGATGCTGATTTATATTTTTTTAACCGCGCTGTTGGTATTTGTAATCGCCTACAGGATCTATGGACGATATCTAGACAAAACCTTCGACGTAAAAAAGGATAATCCCACGCCCAGCCATACGGATTATGACGGGGTGGACAGGGTGCCTGCTAAAGCACCGGTGCTGCTCGGTCATCATTTCAGTTCTATCGCGGGAGCAGGACCTGTGGTAGGACCTATCATAGCGGGGATCGCTTTCGGATGGCTACCAGCACTATTGTGGATCGTTCTTGGAACTATTTTTATCGGTGGCATACACGATTATACCTCCCTGATGGCTTCTATCCGCCATAAAGCAAAATCTATAGGTGAAATCGCAAGAATACATATGTCACCTCTGGCCTATCGTATGTTCCTGATCTTCATCTGGTTGGCTTTAGTTTACGTTCTTATCGTTTTTGTTGACCTTACATCTGCCGGTTTTACCACAAGTCCTGAAGTAGGATCATCCTCTATTTTTTTTATTTTGCTGGCTCTTGCATTCGGATTAACAGTAAAGAAATTCGGAATTAGCATAAAGGCAGCATCCTTTATCTTTGTACCCCTGGTCTTTGTTGGAATTTACCTGGGCCATCTCTTTCCCATTTCAGAGGGTTTTTTACCTACAATTATGGGGGAAACATCCAGGACCTGGAATATCATCCTCATCATATATTGCCTGGTGGCCAGCATCACGCCGGTCTGGGCCCTGTTGCAACCCAGGGATTATCTTTCATCATTTCTATTATATGCCTCCCTCCTTGGATCTTTCATCGGTATCCTGATCGGTGGATTTGAGATCCGATATCCCATGTTCACTTCGTGGTCTAACATCGACAGGGGAACGCTGTTCCCTATCCTTTTTATCACCATCGCCTGTGGAGCCTGTTCAGGATTTCATTCCATCGTGGCTTCAGGTACTACATCCAAACAACTCAACAATGAATGTGATGCGCGACCGATCGGGTATGGAGCTATGCTGTTGGAGGGTCTTGTGGCTGTGATCTCCCTGTTTACGGTCGTTATGCTGGCATCCAATAATGAGATCCTTAAGTCTAATCCACTGGAGATCTATGGTAACGGACTGGGCAATTTCATGCAATCCCTGGGACTTCCCTTTGAAACCGGGAAGTCATTCGGTATCCTGGCCGTATCTACTTTTTTATTGACAACGCTGGATACTTCCACAAGGCTTGCCAGATATATTTTTGAGGAATTCTTCAATATTCAGGGCAAATATGCGAGGCTGATCGCAACCATAGTCACTCTTTCCTTACCACTGGCATTTAATTTCATGGTTCTTCATGATGCCTCAGGGAATCCTATTCCTGCCTGGCAGGCAGTCTGGCCGGTTTTCGGGGCCACCAACCAGCTTCTGGCAGGCCTTGCCCTGTTGGTGGTCTTTGTATGGTTAAGTAAAAAAGGCAAACCCACCTTTTTTGTGGTTATCCCAATGATCTTTATGCTGGTGATGACCATCTGGGCATTGATCCAGCTGGTGTATCAGAGTGGATTCGATGTGATCGGAAGTATCGCTTTCTTCCTGCTTTGCCTGTCCATTCTCCTTATCATCGAAGCGGCCAGGACCTTGTTAAAACCAGGCGCAATAAAAAATAATCCCGCCTTTCGACGGGATTAGAGCACATTGGAATATATATCAAGTAAGCTTAATTAGCTTCTACTTTATAAATTCTCTTTATTTATTTAATTGGATTCTACTGGCTTTTCCGACAGAAGAATCTCCTTTATGGCTTTTTCCATTGTTGCCTTAGGTAAGGCACCCTGGGCCATCTGAGGCTGTCCGTCTTTAGGACAGAATAATATAGAAGGAATACTTCGAATACCAAAGGCAGCAGCCAATTCCTGCTCAGCTTCAGTGTCTACTTTGTAAATATGAATTTTACCTTCATACTCCTTGGAAAGTTCCTCCAGAATCGGAGCTACCATCTTACATGGTCCACACCAATCTGCGTAGAAATCAATCACACAAGGAAGATCACCTTCATATTTCCAATCCTTATTTACCTCGTAATTAAATACTTTTTCCTGAAAAGTCGCTTTTGTTAAATGTTCCATTGTATTTTCGTTTTTTGTTTTTATTTCAGCTTTTAATTTCTTTACATTTTTCTTATCCCCTGCCGGCTGGCATCCCACTGCAAATGTCACCATCAACAGAATAAATACTTTCAAAATGCCTTTCATAATTTTCTTTTTTTTGAATATACGCACAAACATATGAAAAGGTTTTCATATTAACAAAATTTCATATAAAAATTTTTGCTCCATGATCAATGCAAAATCAAATAATTTTTATAGCTTAAGTTTTTAAAATTTCCTGACATGAAACGATTATTTCTCGTCCGACATGCTAAATCCTCCTGGGACGATCCGTCCCTTGATGATATCGACCGCCCTTTAAACAACCGGGGCAATAAAAATGCACCAGAAATGGGCATCAGGTTGCGGAAACAAGGTATTATTCCCGATCTTCTAATATCCAGCCCTGCTAAAAGGGCCTATTCAACCGCTAAGAAAATATCCGAAGAAATCGGCTACCCCAAGAAAAAGATATCAATAGATGACCGTCTGTATCATGGGAGCAGTAATTCCATGATCTCTATTGTCCGGGAACTCAATAACAAGATAAACAGTGTTATGCTTTTCGGACACAATCCTGGATTTACGGATTTTGCCAATATGCTATGCGGCATCAATATTTATAATATTCCGACAGCCGGAATAGTAGCCATCGATTTCAGTACTGATGATTGGTCAGAGGTAAATTATAATGGGGGCGAACTGGTATTTTTCGATTATCCCAAGAAAATGTCCACCGGTTAAACCGGAATTTTACGAATATCCTGAACAGGGCCCTCAAACTCATCAATCCTGTCAATAAAAGAAAGGATCTTCATCGCTGTCTCATGTACTGTCGGCAATTGTCCGGATTCTTTTAAAGCAATGAACCTGTTAATCTGGCTGAAATTTTCAATCGGTGTTGATCTAACGATATCCTGCATACCAGTATCTACCGGACCGGGAGCTAGAGAAACAATCCTGAAATCAATACCCCTGATGCCGGTTTCCATATCAGCTACTTCTGAGATCATATCGATTGCTGCCTTAGATGTACAATATGCACTCCAGCCGTCATAGGGATGCCGTCCGGCTCCGGATCCTATATTGATGATCACCTTTTTACCCTCATAATCTCTTAAATTCCTGATAAAAGCATTTATCAGGATGGCAGGAGCTGTGATATTAACATTCATCACTTTGATGAATTCCTGGTGATCCAGATCTCCCACATATTGAATATCTCCAAGATAACCTGCATTGTTGATCAGGACCACTTCTTCAAAGCCTGGGTGGTGAGTAAAAAGCCTATCAGCAATTCCAGCTAAATTATCAACATCTTCCAGGTCAAAAGGTATGTGCGTGAACCTGGTGTGTTCAAGTGAATTTGTCCTTGAAATACCAGTCACATCAACATCCGTTTCCTCCAACAGCAATTCAGTGATCGCCTGTCCTAAACCCTTACTGGATCCTGTTACATAGAATTTCCTCATATTTATGAATCAATCTGTCAGCAGGTTAAAGAATATATCGGCTTAGATCTTTATTGGTTACCAGGTCAGCGAGTTTTTCATCGACCATTTCCTTTGTGACCATGATCTTAGCATTGGGGCCGATCACATCAGGAACATCAAAAAGGAAGTCATTTAAAAGTTTACTCATGACGGTATGAAGACGTCTTGCCCCGATGTTTTCAATTTCTTCATTAATATGAAACGAAGTTTCCGCAATCTTTTCCAGAGATTCATCGGTAAAATTGACCTCTATATCTTCTGACTGGAATAAGGCCTGGTACTGTTTTGTCAATGCATTTTTCGGGGCCTTCAAAATCAGGCAGAAATCTTCTTTTGTCAGGTTATTCAATTCCACCCTGATCGGGAATCTTCCCTGAAGTTCGGGGATCATATCTGAGGGTTTGGCAACATGAAAAGCGCCGGCAGCAACAAACAGGATATGGTCAGTAGTGATCACACCATATTTAGTATTCACCGTACTTCCTTCAACAATCGGCAGGAGGTCCCGTTGAACCCCTTCCCGGCTTACATCGGGGCCACTCCCCTTTTTACCGGCACCGGCTATCTTATCAATTTCGTCAATAAATATAATTCCTGTATTTTCGGCTTTACGGATCGCCTCTTCCTTCACTTCGTCCATATCGATCAGCTTTGCAGATTCTTCTTCAAGCAGGATCTTCCGGGCCTCTTCAATCGTCACCTTTCTCTTCTTATTCCGCTTTGGCATCATATTGCCAATCATCTCCTGAAGGTTGATCATGGATGACTCGTCCATCATTCCGCCACCAATCATACCGATACCAGTATTAGCAGGTTGTTTCACATTTATTTCTACTTTTCGATTATCCAATTCACCCCGCTGCAACTTCTCTCTGAATTTTTCCCTTGTCTTTTCGTTCAATTCGTAATCATCCTTGGGCAATTCTTCCTGAGGTTTATCGATTGTATGGGGAGGACGCAGGGTTTTAGGTTTCATAGGAGGGATCAGGATATCAAGGATCAAGTCTTCCACGGCTGATGTAGCCTTATCCATCACCTCTTCTTTCTTCTGCGCTTTTACAAGGTTGACGGACTGTTCCACCAGGTCCCTTACCATGCTTTCCACATCCCGGCCCACATACCCTACCTCTGTAAATTTAGAAGCCTCAACTTTTGTGAATGGTGCATCCGCGATCCTGGCTAAACGCCTTGCTATCTCCGTTTTACCTACACCTGTCGCACCGATCATCAATATATTATTGGGGATGATTTCACTTCTTATCTCCGGATCCGCATTCATACGTCTCCATCTGTTCCTTAAAGCAATAGCCACATTCCTTTTGGCATCATCCTGGCCTATAATATATTTATCCAACTCCGATACGATCTCGCGAGGAGTTAAATATTTTTCTTTATCCAACATTATATGCTTCTTTAGTAATTATCTTTCTTTGATTATAAACCCACAATTGATTATTTATTCAATGCATCCCCTGTTATTTCACGATGAACTCCATGGAATCAGGAACTTTTTCTTTTAACAAAGCAAGGGAGATAACTTCATCCACATGGTCCACATAATGAATCTTGATATCGGCGATATATAATTTTTCGATCTCATCGATATCTTTCCGGTTCTTGGAGCATAATATGATATCCTTGATTCCGGACCTTTTAGCGGCAAGTATCTTCTCCTTGATCCCACCTACCGGCAATACTTTTCCACGGAGGGTTATTTCACCTGTCATCGCAATTTTATTCCTTACTTTCCTTTGCGTGAACACAGAAGCAAGAGATACCAGCATAGTAATTCCTGCCGATGGTCCATCTTTAGGCACTGCCCCGGCCGGAACATGTATATGCAGATCATATTTTTCGAACACCTTATAATCTATCCCAAGTTTACCAGCATTTGACTTTAAGTACGACAGGGCAGCCATGGCTGATTCCTTCATCACATCCCCCAGTTGACCGCTGAGTGTTAACTTCCCGGTACCGCGACTCAGACTCGACTCAATAAACAGGATCTCACCGCCAAACTGGGTCCAGGCCAACCCGGTAACAACTCCGGCCGTTTTATTATCCTGGTATAGCTCTTTATCAAATTTTTCCGTTCCCAGAATCTCAATTACCCGGCCGGGTGTAATGGACCTGCCATATGACTCCTCCATGGCGACTGATTTGGCAATATTACGGATTATCGAGCCAATGCTACGTTCCAGTGATCTTACGCCGGACTCCCTGGTATAAGCATCTATTATTTTCACAATACCTGCTCGGGTAAAGGTAACATCTTTCGCTTTGAGGCCATGTTCCTTTCTTTGCTTAGGTATTAAGTGCTTTTTAGCGATCATATATTTCTCTTCCAGGGTATAACCATTGATCTCAATGATCTCCATCCGGTCTCTGAGTGCCGGGTTTATGGTATCCAGGGTATTGGCTGTTGCTATGAATAGCACTTTTGACAGGTCATATTCTATTTCGAGATAATTATCCGTAAAAGTGCTGTTTTGCTCAGGGTCCAGTACTTCCAGAAGGGCCGATGAAGGATCTCCCCTGAAATCTGAACTCACTTTGTCGATTTCATCAAGCACGAAAACCGGATTGGAGGATTTAGCTTTCTTAATATTCTGTATGATCCTTCCGGGCATTGCACCAACATAAGTCTTTCTGTGGCCCCTGACTTCAGCTTCGTCGTGAACGCCTCCAAGTGACATACGGATATATTTTCTGTTCAATGCTTTGGCTATGGATTTGCCAAGTGAAGTTTTGCCAACTCCGGGAGGACCATAAAGACAAAGGATGGGACCTTTCAGATCCTGCTTTAGTTTGAGAACAGCCAGGTACTCCAAGATCCTGTCTTTCACCTTCTCAAGTCCGTAATGGTCTTTATTCAATATATCCAATGCCTTGTTCAGGTCAAAATCGTCTATCGTGATGTGGTTCCAGGGAAGGTCTATCAGGAACTCAACGTAGTTCATAGCCACCGGGAATTCAGGGGAAGCGGGATTGATCCTCTGCATCTTATCAAGCTCCTTGTTAAAATGATCCCTGGCATAATCAGGCCAATCCATCTTGCTTGCTTTAGTACGAAGCAGGTTTATTTCCTGATCGGGACCATCATACCCCAACTCATCCTGTAAAACTTTCATCTGTTGCCTGAGATAATAATCCCTCTGTTGCTGATCGATATCAGAATTAACCTTCCGTTGTATCTCATGCTTCAGCTCCAGCATCTGAAGGTCTTTTAACAGGTATTCCAGTAGTAATGTTGCCCTGTCCATCCCATCGTTCAGTTCCAGCAGTTTCTGTTTATCATCAACACTGGCATTGATATTGGAACTCAGGAAGTGGGTAAGAAAATTCGGGTTGTCTAAATTATCTAGTGCCACCTGAGCCTCCTGGGGGATCTCAGGATTTAAATTCATGATCTTGAAGGCTGTATCTTTAATAGACTCAATGACAGCCTTGGCTTCTTTTTTATCGACATCGGGGAACAGTTCAGGAATTGACCTTATGGTGGCCTGAAGATAGGGCTCCTTTTGTATGATGCTTTCAATCTCAAATCTCTGTTTACCCTGAATGATGATGGTTGTATTTCCGTCAGGCAGGATCAGCAATTTCAATATACGGGCCAGCGTACCGACTTTATGTATGTCGTTTTCTCCCGGGTCCTCCACCTTCATGTTTTTCTGGGCTACGACACCAATCACTTTTTTACCCCGGTAAGCCTTCTTCACCAGCCGAATTGATTTTTGTCTTCCAACCGTAATTGGAATTACAACACCGGGGAAAAGAACTGTATTTTTTATTGGCAATATAGGTAAGTCGGTAGGTATTTTTTCTTCGGGAAGCCAGTCCTCGGCATCCGGGGTAATAAGCTGCACAAACTCTCCAGTGTCCTCATCCCTAAAATCCGATAATCCCAAAGTTGATAATAAAAGATTCCTGTTAAATCCCATTTCCATCCCTCTAATGACAAACTGTCACTATTTATATAATTAATACTTTTTTATGAATCGCTGTAAATACTCAATACTTGTGCCAAAGTGGGGGAATATTAAATTAATAACCTCTGAAGTAAATAAAATTACAACATAAATTGTGAAATTCACGTTTTATTAATGATTTTTCGGAATTAATAATTTCATGACCCTAAAAAAGACAATAACGCCACTTGTGGTAATTTTGACACTGACGTGTCAGGTTCTGTTCGGGCAGAATAACCTAAATTCCGATGAAGATTCGACAGTCATCAGGACAAGTCCTATCACTGTCAGGGAACCTTTTATAGATTTTCCGAATATAAATAAGATCCCATATTACTATCACAAAAAGAAGCTTGCAGCGATAAATGAGAAATCACGCTCCTCGGATCCCATGGATTACTATGAATCTTTATACAAATATGTATCCAATTTTGGTGTCCAGAATTTCTATAACGATACGAAAATGATCTGGGAACTGGGTCAGCTGGCTGAACAGCTTGGCAAAAAGGAAGAATCCATCGATTTATATAAATTGGTTTTAAAACACTCCAGACAGGATATTGACCTGGATCAGATTACTCAACATTTTGATTCTGTTGCCGGCTACGAGAGGGACCAGTATGTATCTATAGATTACTACTATGAACTCGTGGATTACCGCGCTGATGTGGATACCCTGATCCCTCCAAGAGGCGTATTGATCAACATGGGTCATCTGATAAATTCCAGGCATTCCGATTACGGGCCATCCTTGAATATCAATGATTCCGTTCTGATCTTTACTTCGCGACGGTTTGAAACGGAAGTGGCGCCATTGGATTACCGCCGGAATGAGGATATTTTTATCAGCAAGAAAGATGAGGATGGATGGTTCGAAGCTGAACCGCTGACAGAGATCAACTCAATTTTTAATGAAGGCTCGGCATGTATCAGTAAGGATGGGGAAACCCTCTTTTTTGCCAGGTGCGATGCACCGGATACCTATGGTAATTGTGATCTGTTTGTGGCCACCCTCCAGGAGGATGGCACATGGGGCAATATACAGAACCTCGGTTCCCATATTAACAGCAATTCCTGGGATAGTCACCCTTCACTGAGCCATTCGGGAGATACTTTGTATTTCTCTTCTGACCGGATCGGTGGCTTTGGTATGGCTGATATCTATTTTACCTACAAGGATAAAAAAGGAAGGTGGTCAGAGGCTCAGAATGCCGGCCCCTATATTAACACCAGAAACAATGAGGTGAGCCCTTTCTTTCATCCAACTTACGATGTCCTTTATTTCAGCTCAAATGGACATCTTCTGAATTTCGGGGAGTTTGATATTTATAAGTCCTACAGGTACGGCCGTTTCTGGGGTGAACCAGTTAACATAGGCCCCCTGATCAATGGCGAAGGATCTGAGTTTTACTTTACTATTGATGCCAATTCTGAGTATCTTTTTTACGCTAAAAGTATTGAAAATGATATGGCAAACCTGGATCTTTATTCCTTTCCACTACCTATGGAGGCTCAACCCGGAGCTGTTGCTAAATTTTACGGATCCGTTTTTGATATAGAAACACAGGATCCTTTCGCCGAAGGTATTGTTACGGTGATAGACCTGGAGAACGGGATTGAAGTCGCCCCGAAAAAACTAAGTCCTCAGGGCACCTTTGAATTTAATCTGATCAATAATAACCGCTATCTGCTGATCATCCAAAGTAGTGAGTTTTTCAGGATAGAAGAATTCTTTACGCTTGTCGGGAATATGGAGATCAATAAATATACTAAGGCCATTTCCTCAAGGATGAAATTCAAGTCTATTGAATTTGACCTGGAAAGTGCAGAGATTAAGCCGGTCATGTTTTATGACCTCGATAAAGTCTCCCGGTTCCTGTTGGATAATCCGGATTTCAAACTCAGGATATCCGGGCATACAGATTC
>JAHEGY010000134.1 GCA_024644875.1 Cyclobacteriaceae bacterium | reverse complement strand
ATCCTCACCATTCCAAAGTCTTTCCCATATTCCGGTGAACGTTGTATAGAATGTGTTACAAGCTCCAGCAGTCCTGATCTACTAACCTTTCTGCCTTTATATTCCTCAGTATCCCACCGCAAAATAATAATCTGATTACCACCTGTTGCAAGAAGTTTAGCCATACCATCCTCATCATCACTCCAGTTATTAAAATTCAAATCAGGGTAATTCCGATCAATAATTGCATCCTCAATAACAGGAAGGCGGTATTTAAAGGATTCAGGTTTTTCAAGAGGAGGGTGGTAGGGAAGTGGCTCCCCAAGGTCTTCCCCTGAATTTTCACGGTTTACAACATCTACCTTAAAATAATCAATGTCAATACGATATACCCTACTTCCCCAATCCATAAGCGCCATTTGTGCGTTAATCTGGTCTCCATCCTGCACTTCAAAATCATTTGTAGTCATGCTTATAATATGCCAAGTCCATGCATCCGAAATATCATACTCCATAAGGTGTGAATGAAAATCGGTCGTTCTCTGATGATTAAAATGAAGATTTATTCGCCTGGGTGAATGACTTGTTCTAATTTTTGCTTCAGCCCGCAATTCATATCCTGGTTTCATCAATTGGTTGATATCCAAACCAGGTACCTTAACCCTGACCAGGGCCCACCAAATATTCCCTTTATCCTTACTTGCATCCACAATTATGGAAGCATAACCATCAGATTGCACAAATTCCATTGTTGCCTGTCCATCCCCGGTCGCATATCCCCAATCCTTTGGAATTTTACTTCCATCTTCTGGCAGGGGTCCTTCGAAATCCTCAATAAATTGTCCATTGGCCTGGATAATACAAAAGCATAAAAGAAATGGTAAAAAGAATTTAATTTTTTTCTGTTTCATGGATTTCATATTAATTGAGTATTTATCGATTTGATTAAAGGTGTTTAAAACTGAAATATAAATGACCAAAAAACCTCAACATGTACCTTAGCATCATTTTATTTGGACCATTCACCATTATATAAACGCCATACCTTCAATGGATTGGCTTGTTGTAATTCTTCGGGCAATAAATGATCTGGAAAATTCTGATAACAAATTGGTCTGGTAAACCGGTAAATTGATGCAGTTCCTACAGAAGTGCTCCTGCTATCCGTTGTGGCAGGAAAAGGGCCTCCATGATTCATGGCATGACAAACCTCAACTCCAGTCGGGAATCCATTGATTATCAATCGACCAACTTTTTGCTCCAGAATGAGGATAAGGTCTTTATAATTATCAAGTTCTTCTTCGAGGCCAAATAAAGAAGCAGTCAAGTGCCCTTTCATTTTAGAGGCAATAGAAATAAGATCCTGGTTATCTTTAGCAGAAACAAGGAGGGAGGACGGGCCGAATACTTCTTCCTCAAGTCCATCATTCCTTAAAAAGTCAGGACTATTCACCTGGTAAACAGAAGCCTTACCCATAAATCCCCTATTCCCTTCTTTTCCCATGGCGATCTGTTGGACACCCGGCTGATCTAGCAAATTATTCCGGGCAAGGTCATAAGCTTGTTGTATTGATTCCGTCAGCATAGTTCCTGCCTCCGTTTTTGAAACTGATTCTGATAATTCTTTATAAAATGCTTCTTTAGAATGGTTATCTTCCGTAATAACCAGTCCGGGGTTGGTACAGAATTGACCAGCACCCAGTGTAATGGAAGCTGTCAATCCCTCTGCAATTTCAGTACTTTTAGCTTTCATAGCCCCGGGTAAAACAAACACCGGGTTAACGCTGCCCATTTCAGCATATACGGGGATAGGTTCTTCTCTACCGGATGCAGCATCATACAAAGCCTTTCCACCTTTGAAAGAACCCGTAAATCCAATTGCCTTAATATATTTATTTTTTACGATTGCCAGTCCAACCTCATTAGATTTACCATGTACCATTGAAAAAGTCCCATCCGGCATATTACATTCCAAAATAGCATTACGAATAGCAATTCCAACAAGTTCAGATGTACCGGGATGGGCCGGATGTGCTTTAACCACGACGGGACAACCTGCAGCTAAGGCTGAGGCTGTATCACCTCCCGCGACGGAAAATGCCAAAGGGAAATTACTCGCACCAAAAACACCAACTGGTCCCAGTGCTATTTGGATGGTACGGACATCAGGTTTTGGTATCGGCTTTCTATCCGGATCGCTGGTATCAATTCTTGCATTCACCCATGAACCTTCTCTTAAAAGACCAGCGAAAAGCCTTAATTGATTTGTTGTTCTACCCCGTTCACCGGATATCCTGGCCTCAGGAAGCCCGGTTTCCTGGTGACATCTTTGAATCAAGGCTTCTCCGACCTTCTCAATTTCCTGTGCTATACATTCCAAAAAATCAGCTCGTTGAGAAGCATCGGTTTTCCTGTATTCCTTGAATGCAACGGCTGCCATCCGGGCAGCTTCATCGACTTCCTGTACAGTTGCTTCCATAAAATCAGGAGTCAACTTTTCTCCTCGGGTTGGATCGATCGCATTAAACTTTTTATCTTCCTGGCTGGAAAGTTGATTACCAAGAAAGTTTTGACCAGTTAATTTCATTTGATGTTATTTTACAGTATTGATTAATGTTCCAATTGGGAAAATAGTTATGTGGATTTCATCTCCTTTTTGTAATGTGAAATCCGATGTTGGCACGATCCCCGTGCCCGTCATAAGGAAACAGCCAAAGGGAAAGCTGGATTCACGATATAGATAAGAAACCAGTTCTTCAGGACTTCGTTTCATTTGTTTAAGACTGGTTTGGTCATCAAATACTTTTTGCTGACCCCTGTAAATGGCCATTTCAATCTTAGTATCTTTTTCAAGTGGTTGTTCGGTTACATACAGGCATGGTCCTATGGATGCACAACTGTCGTAGGTTTTTGCCTGTGGTAAATACAAAGGATTTTCTCCCTCAATACTTCTGGAACTCATATCATTCCCAATCGTAAATCCGATTATTTTACCACTTGAAGTAATGGCAAGTGTGAGTTCGGGTTCTGGTACATTCCAATCCGAATCTTTACGGATCCTAACTGCATCACCATGGCCAACCGTTCTAAATGCAGTGGCCTTAAAAAACAGTTCCGGGCGCTCAGCTTGATATACATGTGCATAGAATTGTCCTCCCCCTGAGTTTTTTGATTCTTCCTGTCTCCCGAGTTTGCTGTTATAATAAGTGACCCCACTGGCCCAGATCTCCTGGTTTTGGATAGGAGCCATAATTTCTGTTTTAATGATCAATACTCCATTTTCAATGGGTTCCTTTTCAAGCGTAATTTTTTGCAATTTGCTCAACAATTCATCATCATTAAAAAAAGTATCCCAGTTCTCATTCCCGAGGGAATAGAAATTATTTTCAGTTTCAATGATGATCCCGCTCTTTACTCTATATAATTTCATAATGAATTTATTCTTATTTTTTATTTATTGTATTCTTGGACCATAATGAAGTTCAGCCTGACCATTCTCAAGTGCTCCAAGGTCCGGAGCAGATCCTGAAAACCCATCGTTTATATTGGGCAATCTGCATCCCTTATCTATAACATTCGCTGATTTTCTAAGCCTGAAGTCATATCCATCCAAATTATATACATGTCCTTTTTTCTTTGCATCAGGCATGGGCACATGCTCAAAAATCGTATAATCCGTTTCCATACCATGGGTCTCATATCCTGTTTTACGGCTGAATTGACTTAAATCCTCGAAATTAAAAACAGGAAGTTCGCTTTTATCGGCATGGTTCAGTTCATCACCATCAGGGTATGCCCAAATATAGGCAGGCCTATTATTTTTCTTACTACGATAACCATTGTAGTCAAAGGTGGTGTAGTTGGTAAACGTTGTTCCTGAGAAAGCAGGGCGCTCATCGTCATGCCCAAGAAACAGATTATTTCGAAAATGCCCGTTTGAGAATGCATAAATGCCGGTTTCTGCGCAAAATGTATTGTGATATGCCAGGATACCAGCGGGCCGTATCATAAATTTCAGCGATACTGAAGGGATATGATAAAGAATATTTCTAATGAAATATACAGGACCTCCAAACAAGGGCTGGGCACTTAATCCAGCATGATAGGCATTAAATCCTCGGTTTTCAAAGATTCTTATATTATGCATGCCACCATCTGATTCGATAAAGTCATCAGACATATTGAAAATATCGTTTCGGTATATATCTATGGAAGTACATTTTTTATCTGGTCCCTCTGGCAGGCCATGGGTATCAACACAAATGGCATCATGAAAGTAAGAGATCTTATTATAACAGATCACATGGCCTTCACCATAGACCTTTACACCAAAATAAGATGTCAGGGGAGATGGATGCTCCAGGCCATACCAGCCGACTAAAGTATCAGGATCGTGTTTGCCAATCATGGTATTGTCTGCTATGTAAAAATTTTTGGATCCTGCATAATGTGTCATAATACCGATACCGGTGTCCTCAATTTTACAGTTCTTAACAGTAAGGCCACTACATCCCATTACCCGTTTTAAACCGGCATAAAAAGCTATATCCACATTCCTAATAGTCAATCCTTCAAAATAATGATAATCGGCAGCCATAACGTCAAACAACCTGTATGCTCCATCACCATCGAAGATCACCTCCCCATCTCCGGCTGCCATTATGGATATAGGCCGTTCAGAAGTCCCATTTTGTGTCAAAACATAAGCACCATGAAAATTCAGTGCCAGTGGATCAACATAATCCAGTCTGTCGCCTTTATAAGTTCCCGCATGGACAAGGATTATGTCGCCTGGTTGCACCCGTGGTTCCGGTACCATCCACCAGTCACCCAGGTTGCCACCACCATAATAGGCTTCATTCAAACCTGTAAAAGCGGGTTGTTCTTTCTGACCTTCATACTCAGGAGGATAAACATGATATATTTGACCATATTGATACGGAACTGGTTCTTTTCGGGTATCTACTATTACATTGTGTGTATTGATGCCTTCAACACCATCAGGATCTTCAAGAATAAACCGGCATTCATAGCTGGTACCCGGTTCCAGATGAAAAATACTTCCAGCAAACATATCAGGAGTAGTATAGATCCATCGCTGACCATGTCCATATATTTTTTCCCCACCGATTCTCAAAAGCGGCAAAGCTTCTTTCCAGTCTTCATTACCAAGTTTTCTGTATGTTACCGAAACCTGTGAATTACGGTTTTCATCACCAAAAATGATCCATTCAAATCCTGCACTGATCAGGGTGGAGGGTTCGACAATAAATTCGTCGGACATGGTGCGGTTCATCAATTTAGGAACCACCTGTGCCTCTGTATGAAAATAAATTAAAAGCATTGTAGAAAAAAACAATGCAGGAATGACTTTTTTACCTGGGATAATTTTCATGATATTAATAAAAATGAATTGAAACTTAATATAATAAAATTGCATGAGAATAGTGAAAATATCAGGTCTTCAGAGGTATTATCAAAAGAATTATATTCCCCCAGAGATCATGAATAAAGCAATGAATAACATTTGATCAATTTACTTCAATAATTCAAAAATGTTTACTCAATGTTTTATATCATGGTATATAACGCAATTAACGATAATGTTCTATGATAATATAAAACATTCAGGTAAATCCAGATTCATTAATAAAAATTCAGTCTTTAAATTTTACCCCTTAAATTGAGGGCTGGATAAATACAATGTTTGTTATATTGTAACATGAAATATTTTTTCCCAGTAATTTTTATAATCCCATTATTTTTTTCCTGTGGTGTGGATGAACACAATGAAGAAGGTATCTATAGGGATATTTGTATTCTCGGCGGAAGTGAAGCCGGGTTTACCGCAGCCATTCAGGCAAGCCGCGCCGGCAAAAAAGTGATTCTGATAGAACCTACCGGACACCCGGGTGGAATGATGGTTGAAGGAATTGTTAAGGACATCCGTTTTGGAAGTGCCAGAGTAATTGGAGGAATAGCCAGGGAAATCTATGAATCCCTTGAAAGGCACTATGGTCTTAAAGCGGATTTTGAAAACCCTGACTGGTATTCACTTTATGAGCCATCTGTTGCTGAAGGAATAATTGAAGATCTTTTAATCCATGAGGATAATATTATCGTTATCCGTAAAACCAGGATAAAGGAAAAGGATGGAATTGTGAAGGACGGATCTTTAATAAAAAGTGTGACATTGGAAAATGGAAGTATAATTTCTGCGAAAATGTATATTGATGCATCTATAGAAGGCCACCTGTTACATTTTGCCGGGATTACGACAGAGACCATCAGGGAAGGCAATAAAAAATATGGAGAATCAAAAAACGGAATACAGGTTGATAATGATTACAGGCAATTTGAAGTTGATATTGATCCTTATTTGATAGAAGGAAAACCCGAAAGCGGATTAATCCCAACCATTCAGGAAGGTATACTGGGTGAATTTGGAAACCCCGATAAACACATCCAGGGATATTGTTATCGAATGTGCCTGACAAAGGATCCGGATAATAGAATAAATATTGAGAAACCTGGTAATTATGATCCAGGCACCTATGAAATCTACAGAAGATATCTGGAAGCCGGTGGAAAATTGTTTTATCCCCGGGTAAACCGGAACAATGGTAAAACGGATGTTGGAAGCTGGCATGACCTTTCAGCCAATCTGTATGGCGAGAACTGGAAATATCCCCATGGCAACTATGCTACACAGGATAGTATTATACGGTATCATAAGGACTTTACCCTGGGATTGATATGGTTCCTTCAGAATGATCATGAAGTAGATACCTTAACCAAGCGGAACTGGATGGGTTGGGGATTGTGCCGGGATGAGTTTCAGGATAATGGACATTGGCCCCGCAGATTATATATTCGTAGTGCCCGAAGGATGGTTTCAGACTATGTTATTACTGAGCATCATACTTCAAGGGAAAATCCAGACAAAGTGCCTGATCCCGTTGCCATAGCCTGGTGGCCTCCCGACACCCATCATGCCAGAAGAATAGTAAAAGATGGATTTGCTTATAATGAAGGATTTGTTTTTGGGGGGGATGACTGGAAACCATTTGGAATATCATGGAGATCATTAATTCCAAAGACTGATGAATGCACAAATCTGCTGACACCGACATGCATATCCAGCAGTTATGTTGCTTATGGTGCCATTAGAATACTACCTACATTTATGATCCTGGGCCAAAGCGCAGGTCTGGCTGCTTCAATGGCTATAGATAGGGAAATATCAATTCAGGATGTAAAATATTCTGATTTAAAAGATGGATTAATCAATTCTGGTCAGATACTTGACATACCGGATGATTGGCTGAAAATCATAAAATCCAATAATTAGTTCTGTTCTCAACTCCTGATAAATGCTCACAGAAATAATGTTTGTGGATATTGTTATCCGATTCATTTTCCTGAAAAAATGTCCATAAAAGTTATTACTCAGAAAAACATGGTGTATAACCAGATAGTTACTAACTAATAGGTTAGTGATTTTGAAAGGTATTTTTATTCTAAAACTAGATACCATCTTAGTTTTTGATATGATAAAACATTATAAATTAAATAAAAGATATATTGTCTGCTAACTAAATGGTTACTAACTTAACAGTTAGCATATATATTAACATGGAATTTCCATTTACATTTGGGAAGGTGGTCGCCGGATCACAATTTATTAATCGAAAAAAGGAGTTAGCACAGCTTAAATCCAATATTGATCAAGGCATAAACACTATATTAATTTCCCCAAGAAGGTGGGGAAAGTCCTCACTGGTAAAAAACCTCTCAAAGAAGATGTCTAAAAATAAGCAATTAAAATTCGTTTTAATTGACTTATTCCGGTTCTCAGACGAACAGGAGTTTTATGAGAAATACATCAAAGCCCTCTTAATGGCGGATTCTGCAAAATTCTCAGACCACCTAAATCTTGTCCAGAAATTATTCAAGAATTTACAGCCAAGCATATCCATTGTTAATGAAACTTCCGGTGAATTCGATGTTTCTCTCCAATGGACGGATCTTGAAAGGCATTTTGAGGAGGTATTGGATCTCCCGGAAAAAATGGGTAAAAAGAGGAATCAGAAATTTGTTATAAGCATCGATGAATTTCAAAGTTTTGAAAAATTTAAAAACCCTATATTATTTCAATCGCGTTTAAGATCTGTCTGGCAGCATCATACACATGTTGTATATATCTTAAATGGATCCAAAAGACATATGATGGACAGTGTATTTAACAGTAAGAGCTATCCGTTCTTTCACTTCGGCGAGATAATGTATCTTCAGAAGATCAAAAAGAAACATTTTTGTCGTTATATAATCTCCACATTTGAAAGATCGGGAAAAACAATTCCCAAAGAAAGGGCCAACTTGATCATTTCAATGGCCGAAAGAAATCCTTATTTTGTTCAGCAATTATCAAGATATATATGGATAAAAAGTGGTGAACTTGTCATTGATTCTGATATAAAAGAGGCAGTTGAAGATATCATTCTCCAAAACGCCATTTGGTATTTGAGAGAAGTGGAGAGAATGACCCCTACCCAGTTTAATTACCTGAAAGCAGTAGTAAGCGAAGAAAAGAATCTTAGCGGTCAGGATGTGATCAGGAAATATAAACTAGGTTCTTCAGCCAATGTCGCCAAAATTAAAAAAGTAATGGAGGACAGAGAAATCCTGGATTTCTGGAATGCTAACCCTGAATTTAATGATCCTTTCTTTAAGCTTTGGATCAGGGAACAGTCTTACATAAATTAATCTAATCTAAACTCAAATATACGGCCAGAATAGATTTGGTATTCGGATCAAGCAATTGCCAGATCTGGTTTAAAGATTGTATATTTTCTTCGGAAAGGAATATTTCAGCGGGTAAGTTTTTAGCAATATAAAAATTGACCAGCGGATACCCTTTTTTCATTACCCGGAGAATTTCCTGAAACCGACCCACATAATCCTGCTCATCAAATCGTTTCAATGCAAATATTATGGAATTCGTATTATCAGAAAAAATGAGTTGCTGTTCCATTTTTGAATTGTAGTTTTTTATGGTCCAGTTTGCGAGGACATTTTTAATATCTCCATTAACGAGGTGCCATAATGTATAGGTAGAATATAGCGCCCCGTCCACCACAGCATTTTTTATTTGCAGATCAGTCGCTCCGGTTACAGCATCTAATTTTTGGGAATACCTGTTTCGGTTATTGTCCAGAAGTTCGCTTTCACTTTTTCTGCCTATGATGGAATTGTCATCTTTCAAAGTAGCCTGCAGTTTACTATAGTCTTCCGAGGTAAACAGAAGATGATCATTTTTGGTAAGAGGATATCCCGCAAGGGTATCAAACCGGGTATAATCACCAATAAGATCCCAATATACCTTTATTTGTACGATCTGGCATAATGTATCATCACAAACAGGTGTTTTTAGTATCGATTCATAACGATAGAGATCATCATCCGAAATATTCAGGAACACCGGATTCAGAAAAACCGAATCCTTACCCGGAATAATAGCGACTTCCTTTGAATATTCTCCGGTATATCGAATTCTTGAATATTGATTTTTAAAACCTGACAGAAGAATTATCCAGATGAGAAACATAAAATACTTTCCCGGCATTCCCTTCACTTATGGATTATTTTTTAGATCATTTGAAGATAGGATCAATTTCATATATTCTTCAAGATGATCCAGATATAGTTCCCTCGGTGATATATTATATTTTTTACACAACGATGCAGCGTAACCAACGGCGGCTCCCATTTGTCCGGTTGTTCTCATTACTCTCGGTCCGCCCAGTCCTACATGCGAACAACTAAAACACCTTCCCGCCATGAATAAATTGTTCACGTTTTTTGAATAAAGACTACGATAGGGGATATAATAGGTGTCAACCTTATAGAACAAGGCCTCTGACAGGAAATCAGGTTTATCCGGATCAAGCAGGTTTTGCTGATAATGAACATCTACTTCCCTTTTTTCAACAACAACGGAATCAGGAAATTTTACATTCTTTCTCATATCGTTAAAAGTATAGATATGATCACCGACCAATCTTCTGGATTCCCTTTTACCAAGCAGGTAGCTTACCCACTCCAGGGCAAGATTCTCATTACCTGGCTTCTGCTTTTCATTATAGAAAGATCCATAGATTGCTTTCAGCATATGGTCCCTTATAAATTCCGCATCATCAATCTGGTGCTTGTCGTTTCTCGAAAATTCCCATTGCCATTCCCCTTTTGCTTTTGCATAATCTTTGGCGACATCCATTGCCCAGGGAACTTCCGGAAACATAGAAGGAGCAATACCTACATAACTTCTCCACAGAATGGAGGAACCCATAACGAATTGATCAGGTTTTTCAGGGCTCCATAATTCACCATACTGTTCCCAGGATTCATCGTATTTATTCACAGATTCCCTTCCATAAGAATATTCAGCACCAGCCCAGTATCCAATCCAGCCATCCCCCGTACAATCAGCAAAATAGGGTGCCATAAACCTTATCCTTTCACCGGTACTGGTGTGCCTCGCATCCACATATTGTATGATGTCTTTTTCTGCAAAGGCATTATAAGCACGCCAGTTTAGAAAGAGATGTATATTATTGTATTTTCTGATGTTGGCCATCCTTTTTTCATCTTCCTCTTTGGCCTTAGGATCTCCGTTTGGATAATGCTCCGTATCCAGCATTTTCAGGATTCTTTCAAAGTGTCCATAGATCCCGAGCGTATGCACCCTGATCTCACCACTGGCATTCCCACCAAGTACTGGACGATCGTGAATAAGAGCAACATTCATTCCTTCTTCTGCGGCGGCAATGGCAGTGGCACATCCTGCAATTCCACCCCCCGTTATGATCAGATCGAAATATTGTTTCTGCTCGGGTGCTTCAGGAAGTTGTAGTACAGAATGTCTCCATTTCGCCAATTCGACTGCATCCATTGGAGGAGGATTATCTTTCGTTGATAAAAAAATGGCATCACACCTGGCATCAAAACCAGTCAAGTCTTTAAGGATCAGCTGGTTTATTCCTTTTTTCAATTTCAATTGTCCTACATATTGCCAATCCCAGTCAGTATTTGTTCCGAGAATCTCTGAAAGTACCTGATCATTCACCTGGAGCTTAAATATTCCAGGTGCTTCCCAATTACCCGGAGCCCAATTCTTCGTTCTTACCCATATATGATAATTGCCAGTTTTTTCTATTTTAAAAGACGTCTGGGCATCAGGAACTGGTTTTCCTAATCCATGTGCGAGTAAATAGGATGATCCCATCTGTTCCACAAATTGAGGATCCACCAACCATCCTCCCTTAAGATTAAAACTTTCAGCTTCAATAAGAATGTCCTGTGCGAAAATCATAGACGATTGAAGCAATACCAAAAAAATACATAATGCTTTCATTTCTATATTTATTTAACAAACAGTTTCCTGTTTTTTAATATTTGTTCAAATTGATGATCAATTCATCTTAAGGATAAATCAAATATAATTATAACTTAGCTTTATATCCTTATCTTGTTTTTGATCAATTTGTTTAATTAATAAGTATATAAGGATTTGGTTTGAAATTATAGATCATGCTATGATCAAATCCAGCTTTTTGGATCATCATAAACTCCAAATTCATTAAATCAAATTGCCTCAATTTTAATACATTTGAAATTAATGGCCATAGGAGGCCATTAATAAAGTATAAATTTGGAAAATATTATCCAAGTTGATTCTTTTAAACTAGCTGGAATAAAAGTTAGGACAACCAATAAATCGGGAAAAACCCAAAAAGATCTTAATGATTGATGTTTGGTGTTTTAATAGAAAAAGAGGGGAAATAATAATTTAAAGAGGCGAAAATCTCACAACCAAAATAATATGTGATTATTTCCCCATAATCGAGACAAGCAGATACAATAATTTTGCAAAGTTTTAAAACTTAAATCCTTGTAATCTCTTCGAAAAATTGATTTTCTTATTATTTAATCAGGCTGAGGCCATATTCTGCTGACTGGTTATTTGGTTTGATCAACATTGATTTTTGAAACAGTACTTTTGCTTCC
>JAHEGY010000038.1 GCA_024644875.1 Cyclobacteriaceae bacterium | reverse complement strand
CCGATTGAGGTATTTTTTATCCCTACGGCAACCCACGCCACAGGTCCGTTTGCATCCCTTACCATACCTTTTATACTGGCATGTTGCGGTAATGCCTCCATTGAATAAAAGAGCAGGAACCCCAGCAATATTGAAGCAGATAAAATTTTACCCATTCAACAAAAATAATAATTTGATTAATAAAAAAAAATATTTAGACATATCTAAATATACGACAGGAAGATTTTTTTGATTGATATAATCTCTGGATGTAAAAGGCAATCTATCTTAATTCACCGAACGCATACCATCTTTTCGGGAATCAAATCTGTACCGGAAAGGAATAAAGGACTGAGAATATTATTCCCGGATGCAAATACCCGATTCTGAAAACTCCAATGGATTTCAGCTATAAGTACTCCTTCTAATCTTCCGAAATTCGGTCAATCAGAAAGCCAGGTCTATGGTTTTCGATCCTTTATCGGTGATAGACTGGATATTATTCAAAATTTCCCATTTATCTGTTCCGGGCTCACCAACTTTAACAACATAGGACCCCTTTTTAAATACTTTTGCATCGAAAGCGTTATTCGGAGATCGAAGCGTATAAACATGATCTCCTGTCGCTTCATCAATCACCTGAATTACCGGAGGATTTTCAAGTCCCGTGGTATTTATCGTAGGCAACCATTCAACAGCCTGTCGCCCGTAATTGTCCATCAGGTTGAAAGTAAGTGGCCAGTCGGGATACTGTTCAGCGCCTTCCTCTGAGGGATCCACATGCCTGGGCCAGCATTCAACAACTATTTTCTGTTCTTTTTTATACAATTTAACAATACCGTACCCGGGGGCGCGATCATGCAATTCGGCTGGATAAACGTTCGATACATAGGGATTGGAAGCAGCATGAACGGTGATCCTGTTCCCGAATCCATCAAAATATCGCCCGGTATAACCCGGCCGGCCTTCCTGGTGGTTTAATCCCGGATTTGGCGGGAACCACCTCCTGGGCCATACATTGGCTACAGATGGAACACAGAAAGAGATCCCGGCATCTTCCCAATCATTTATTCCGTGATGAACGACCGAGCCTAAATGCTGATCTCCCGCCAGCATAAAAGTATATCCTTGTCGCAGTCCCTCTAATGCCCTGTTCCTTCCTGACTGCGGCCAACCATTGGAATCCATGTCTTTGGCAACACTATAATCTTTAGGAATAACACCCTGCGGAAGGGGTTGGAGCCTGGGTGTACCGGCATCTGTTTTAAAGGTATCAGGATAGGTGGATACATTGGCAAAGATGGTTTGAGTCAGACTCACTTTCATCCAGGTATCCTCCCAATCATGTACCCATTTATTAATAAATTCGAGTTGACGTTTCCCCAGTAGTTGAGCATAGTCCCGGTCAGCCTTGGTAGCATCATATCCTTCGATCTGAGAGAATCCATTGATGATCTTATCGTCAACCAGTATTTTCGCCGGGGCAGACTTGAATTTCCGGTCTTCAAGGACTGCGAAACTGATTCCACCATATTTAATATCCGTAAAGTATACGCCGATATCATTTTTTACTGCTGCCGGATCTGCCGGGTCGGGCAGGTTGCTGGTCTGGGTCCTTTCCACCATATTGACAAATTTCGTCCCCATACGATAACCTCCCTGGTCCTGTATCCAGTGTCCTTCGAAACCACCCCGGTAATGTTCAGGATATATACCATCAACCGGTCCTTTGGGGGGAATCTCTCCCCAAGCCCCCCAGAGATTTCCATGGTACACATCGTGATCATCCGGTATGGCTACTGAGGGTATGTCCCTGGTCAGGTCGCGATGCGCCCAGCACCATAAATACCATTTGTAGAGATAATCAATTGTCGAAGAGGGCATTCCAGACCGGTCAGGCCGTGACGGACTGCCTTCATATAGCTGGTCTCCGGAGTAAAAGAGAAAATCCGGATTATGCATGGCAACCTTTGTAGTCAGGTCTTCATGGGGGAAGAATAACCGGGTACGGTCATATACATTATTCTGCCAGCTGGTATTATTATTCCCTGTAAAGGCAGCGATAACAAATTCATCTTTATCTAACGGATTTTTTCTGATTTCGCCATCGTAAGTAGCTGTTACCTGGGAGCCCTGGTTACTGGAATATTTATATTCAACCTGGTAGTCGTATGACCTGGAATCATCCCAGTTCTCGATCTTGAACTCAGCTACGTATCCATCTGAGTTGACCAGTGATCTTGCCTCCTGATCCCAGATGTCTTCATCTTTTGGTTTGTATTTCAGAAAAATTTCTTTTGGTTGCTGCATACCAACCGGCATCATCTGGACGGACATTTTCAGGGTGTTCCTGCTTAAAGTATGCATGGTGGACACAATAGGCCCGAGTGATCTGTCGGGATCTACGGATAATTTAGATCCGGAGAGTTTTAGATCTTTAAACCAGAAAGAACCTGCTCCATTCATCCCCCCCTTATGGGCTACCATCCCAATATTTCCTGTAATCTTATCATCGCTTAATTCACAGTATATGGTAGTGGAAGTTGAGATCTCGGTGAAATTGATCAGAAAGTTATCGTTAACAGGTTGAACAGAAACGATAAACGATAATCCATTATCCAGGTTATCTAACAAAGCCGGTACAGGAGCAGATTTAGCCAGGGGTTCCAGGTTCTTTTCCATATCGAGAATAACCAATTCTCCTATACCATTAACTCCAGCAATCAGACCTCCATTTTTACCAGGTCTGTTGAATATCAAACTTCTTCCGCGGTAATCGATGTCAAGACTACCTCCACCGATCAGGACCCCCGCAAAGGCGTCATTTTCAAGGGTTCCATCATGAATGCCTCCAAGTTTTAATTCTATTTTAAATTCAGATGCTTCATTGTTGATCTCGTGGGTCAGGATATGCACTGTTCTTAAGGCATCTGTGCCATTCAGGCATTCTATACGTCCATTTTTAACCTTCCAATCCTGAAGTCGGTTAGCCCAGAATTCCTTCCCGAGGAAGATGCTTTCCTGACTGGTATCCCAGTTTGAGATCAGGGTATGTTTTCCAGGATCTTTACATCCGCTAAAGAGGAGAAGGAAGAAAAATGCATAAAAAAAATAGTATCGCCTAAAAGTCATGATAATTTGATTTAGTATAATTCGGATAACGGTTTCCCAAATTTAGAATTATTTTCTTCAATCTCAATTGATAAAGTTTGGGATTCATATTGTCGCTTATACCAGGTGTATTTAATTTTAAAGAAAAAACGAATGAATATGGATCATAAAATTAACCTTGCTCTGCAGATAATTCCAAAATCAAATACTGAGGACTTATACACCCTGGTGGATGAAGCCATCCAGGTTATTAAGGATTCTGGATTGAAATATGAAGTTTGTCCCTTTGAAACAGTGATAGAGGGCGGATATGAGGAGATACTGAATGTTGTTAAGAAGGCACAGGCTGCATGTTTCGAAGCAGGGGCTGATGAATTACTAGTCAATATTAAAATGCAGATTAGAAAGGACCTGGATGTAAGTATTGAAGAGAAAACAGGGAAGTACAAATAGAATTGTATAATTTCGCACAAGCATTGGATGGATCGCTTTTTAGCTATATCAAGAAGCAGCTATTAGCCTGAACTGTTAATTGATAATTTTTAAAGAATTAAAAATGGGACAAACAATTGAAACAAGCTGGGCCGGCGGCATGGCTTTCGAAACTATTCTTAATGATCATAAACTGGTCGCTGATGCTGGCTCAAAAGTTGGCGGAGAGGGCAGAGGACCCAGGCCAAAACCTTTGCTTTTATACTCCCTCGCAGGTTGCACTGGAATGGATGTTGTATCGCTTCTAAAGAAAATGAGGGTGGATATCGAGGAATTTAAAATATTGGTGTCCGGGGAACTTACCGATGAACATCCAAAGTATTATCACAAGATACACGTTACCTATCAATTCAAGGGAAAAGATATCAATACTTCCAAGGTGGAGAAAGCGGTTAATTTATCACAGGATAAATATTGTGGTGTAAGCTATATGCTTAAAAAGGCCGCGGAAATTACCTGGGATATTGAATACAAATAATTCCGTTAAGACTTTCACCTTTTGGGAGAAGATTTATATATTTATAACATTGTTTAAAAGTTAAATTATTAAACTCTCTGTTTGCATTAGGGTCCCGCATAAGCGGGATCCTTATTTTTTTGTCCACCAGCGGACACCCTTCTTCGAAAACGGACGATTAAACTTATCACTTTAAATTCAAAATCATTCAATACGCCTAAATTTCAAAGGTTTATCAATTGGCATAAATCTTGGCAAACAGTTTTAAACGCTAGTAAAAAATTAAATCATGATAAGACTAATCGATTTAGACAAATATGTTGATAACCGCTATCAACGAATTTTTATTCTGAAGGGAATAGATCTGGAGATCAATCAAGGCGAGTTTGTTACGGTAATGGGACCCAGTGGTGCCGGTAAATCTACCTTATTAAATATTGTTGGCATGCTTGACCAGGCCTCTGCAGGGGAATATCTGTTTATGGATCAGCCTGTCAATAAACTGAAGGAAAGAAAGAAATCCGAACTGCACAAGCATCATATTGGATTTGTTTTCCAGGCCTACCACTTGATTGACGAACTCACAGTATATGAAAACATTGAAACACCGTTATTATACAGAGGAATAAAATCTTCTGAAAGAAAGGCTATGGTGGCAGAAATGCTGGATCGATTTCAGATTGTGGCAAAGAAGGACCTGTTTCCGGAACAGCTCAGTGGTGGGCAACAGCAACTTGTTGGCGTAGCACGCGCTATTATTGGCAAGCCGAAATTATTGCTTGCGGATGAACCCACAGGAAACCTGCATTCGGAACAGGGAGCGGAGATCATGGATATATTCACACAATTGAATAAGGAAGGTATGACCATCATCCAGGTCACCCATTCAGAAAAGAATGCTGCATATGGTGACCGCATCATTAAACTGGTAGATGGTGCTCTCGTAAGTGATGTAAAAACCGAACGGGCTGAAATATCATAAAGTAAAACATAATTTTTAATTGGCATGGTACGGATTTGGAGTTTATTTTTTTTAGGGATATGTATGGTGGTGCAGGTCCAGGCACAAGACACGCTCAAATTAAATTTTCAGGAAGCAGTAAAGATCGGCTTAAAGAATAATGTCAGCCTTCAACGCGAAAACAATAATCTTGAAGTAAATCTGGCAAACAGAAGAGAGGCCAAGGCATTATATGCACCAGAAATCGGAGCTTTCATGAATGCCCAGAAACTCAATGGACAACAGTTTGATCAGGTAACCGGTAATGTATACAGGGATAATACGGATCTGGCCAGTGTAAACGTTGGGGGTAGATATGTAATTTTTGATGGATTGAATAGGTTATATTCAAATAAGCAGACCCAGTCACAACTGGAATCTCAGAAGTATCTGGTGGACCGGACAGAGCAGGATGTTATTTTTAACGTGGGATCACAATTCTTACAGGTACTAATGGATAAAGAGATCCTCAGGATCAACCGAATAAATCTTGAAGCTCAGGCAACTACCCTGGAACAGATCAGGGGATTTGTGGAAGCAGGAACAAGGTCATTAAGTGACCAATTAGACCAGGAAGCTACTGTATCCCAAATTGAAGTTGAAGTGATCCGCGCAGAGAACAATCTAAGAATCGACAAAGCCATTTTCACACAAACCCTGTTATTGGATCCCGGAATAGAAATTGACGCAGTAGAACCGGAGTGGAGCTTAGAGAGTCTCATGACGCAAAATTATGATCTGGATGATCTATATAATCAGGCCATCACCCACAGACCGGATTACAAACAGGCATTGGCTGATCAGGAGGCGGCAAGTGCTGGAATAAACGTAGCCAGGGCTTTGTATTATCCAAGACTAGAATTTTTTGGAGTGATGGGCTCCAGGTATACCTCTCTGGCACCTGAAACTGATTTTATGGAACAGATATTTGAATCTAATTATGTTTTCAATTATGGATTGGAATTAAGCATACCTATATATCAGAAAAACCAGGTTAAAACTCAGAAAGTAATCGCAAAGATGAACCTGGAAAATTCAAAATTGGCAGAGAAGGATCTACGTTTAATGATATTCAGGGAAGTGCAGACAGCCCATTTGAACTATCTTGCTGCTAAAAATGAATATTCTGCCGCTGAAAAACAATTCAACGCAGCCCAGGAGGCTTATAATATACAAAAGGAAAGGTACGAGGTAGGTGTTGGAACACTCGTGGAACTATCACGGTCTACCTGGACGCTGGTTGATGGGGCAGCAAGCCGGGCCCAGGCCAGGTATACCTTGTTGTTTCAGAAAGTTATACTTGACTACTATACCGGATTATTGAATCCGGCAGACATATAGATATCTGATCCACATCAAGATGTGTAATCCCGTTCAGACCTGGCTGCCACAAAAGGCAACAACAGTCTGGCGGGATTTTATTTTTTCCTCAGTTCATACAGGAAATCATAGTATGATGCTTTCATGATCCACTTATTACGGATGATCCTTTATTCAGGAATAATTATATAACAGCATGCAGGGTCAGATAAAATATTCTTAGAATACCGTGATTTATACTTCGCTCACTTTGAACCCAGATTTGTATTCCCTTAGTGATGACGAATTTTTTCAGATATAGGATTGGATTACATGCCAAAAATCCGGCAGTAAATCTTTTTCCCTTTTTCTGGATTAATCACGACAACCATAGTATATTGTTGCTAAAATAATCCAAAGAAAAGTACTGGGCTTCTGGTAAATATTAAATATAAGAAAATGAAAAATCTAGACTGGATAAAGACCGCGATAATCTTCAGTTCAATAGTGATCGCTGGTTTCTTCATAGGGAATATGCATAAAACCGGGAAGAAATATGACCGTTATGTTCAGGTTAAAGGACTTTCAGAACGGGAAGTCAACGCTGACCTGGCTGTCTGGCCAATTAATATAACCCTGGCAGGAAATGATCTTGATATATTGAAACGTGATATTGAAACGCAAAATACGGAAGTATATAATTTCTTCATTGATCAGGGATTTGATAAAGATGACCTTACTAAAGGAACCACTAATATTAGTGATGTTCGTGCAAACCTTTATAATCCTAATTTTCAGAATGCAGAATTCAGATATATAGCCAAATCGGAGTTTACCGTAAGGACTAAAGATATTGACAAGCTTCAAAATGCACTATCTGAGTCTCTAAAACTAATATCGAAAGGGATACTTCTGGGTTCAAAAAATGAATGGAGACCTATCGAATATATTTTTACTGGATTGAGTCAACTAAAACCCTCAATGATTGAGGAAGCTACTAAAAATGCCCGGGAGGTAGCCGAGAAATTTGCAAGGGATTCTGATTCTCAGGTAGGAAAGATAAGGGTTGCGCGGCAAGGCCTTTTTACAATAAATGACAGAGATCAAAACACTCCACAAATTAAGCTGGTAAGAGTGGTTTCTACAATTGACTTTCAGCTGGAAGATTAGAGAGCGTTTACCGTAAAGCCCATATTAGATAATAATATCTACAGAAATTTTAACAAACATATTTTAATAGATTATTTGAAATGGAAACCCGAAACAGAAGGTCATTCTTAAAAAAATCAACATCTGCCCTGGCGGGAATTGGGCTATATGGATCTATGCCCATCAGTTATGCTTCTGAAGCACCAAGCGACCGCCTTAATATCGGTGTAATTGGTCTTGGATTTGGAGCAACAAATATGCGTGTTATGATGGAGGCAAATTCCTTTGTGCATTGCATTGCCATGTGTGATGTTGACCAAATAAAGCTGGAGGAGCGTGCCAGGGCCCTCAAAGAACAATTTCCAGTCAACGCAGGCAAGTTAAAATTATACTCTGATTTTCGAAAACTTATCGAAGATAGGGAGATTGATGGTGTAATCATCGCAACCCCCGACCATTGGCATACCTACGTCTATGCAGAAGCCATCAAAGCTGGCAAGGCGGTTTACGTAGAGAAACCAACAGGAAAAACCGTTGCGGAGTGTAATCTCATGGTAGATCTTCAAAGAAAATACAATAATGTTGTGACCACGGGATTATGGCAGATCAGTGTAGATTACTTTACAGAAGCTTTTGATATATTAAGGAGTGGAGTATTGGGCGAAGTCTATAAGGCGCATGCATGGATTACAGGCGGCACTGACCCTGTAATCTACAGTACTGATCCGGAAAAGAATCCGGAAACACTGGATTACAAAATGTGGTTGGGCCCTGCACCTTCGCATCCTTATGTTCAGGACAGGGTACGTAGTTGGCGGCATTACTGGGATTATGGTGGGGGAAGGCAAACAGACTGGGTACATTACCTTGATTCTGCATTAGATGGGATAGCTGCTTTAGGACACGAAAGAACGTACCCGAAATCCGTGTATTCCGTAGGATTCAAGCACCCGGAAACCATGAGGGAGGTCCCTTCACTTCAGACTTCAATATTTCAGTTTGAGGATTATCATATTGTTTGGGAGCACCAGGTCAGTCCATTGTATAACAGAGGAGATGGTGTAGCGTGGATCGGAAGTAACGGTACATTGGTATGCAATCGAAGAGGTTATGAAATTTTCCCCGCCAATGACCGTGATGGACAGCCTAAGATCGAGGCGAAGAAAAAACAGGGTTCCTATGCAAATCAATATAATCACATGATCAACTGGGCTAAATGTATCCGTAATAAGGATATAAATACAAATAGCCCGATTGATAAGGGAAGTTATGCATCCACCCTGGCCAATATCGCCAACATTTCATATAGAACTGGCAGTGGAAGTCTGGAATATTTGCCTGCGGAACAGAAATTCCGCAATAATTCAGAGGCTGATTCATATATATTTCCAGACTACAAGAACAATTGGGTTTTCCCAAGTCTTTAGTTATACTCATCCAGATCCAAAAAACCGTGGGGTAATTTGAGCTGTGCAAAAGGAATCGGGATTTTATTTTCCCTCGATTCCTTTGATTATCAAAATTTTGCTACCTTTGCAGTCCATTCAGAGCGGATGGTCCCGTATATCGGGAATTGTCGTACTAAAAAACAGGCCTGTTGGCTCGGGGGCCTTATTTTCCCACTACTGAGCTTTTAAATTTCATTATGGAAGAAAACAATCAGAACGAAGAGTTTATCTGGGAAGATGACGATAAAGGCTTCGGCGAAGATTATTCTCAGGAAGAGCGTGAAAAAATGGAGGAGATTTATGCCAATACGCTAACTGAGATTACAGAAAAAGAAGTTGTTAAGGGTACTATAGTAGGTATCAACGACAGGGATATTATCCTGAACATTGGCTTTAAGTCTGACGGATTGGTATCTGCCACTGAATTTCGTGACATTCCTGATCTTAAAATTGGGGATGAAGTGGAAGTATTCATTGAGAAGCAGGAGGATGCCAATGGTCAGTTGATATTGTCGAGAAGAATGGCTAAGATAGTTAAAGCCTGGGAATACATCCAGGGTGCAGAGGATAATGACGAGATTATTGATGGTTTTGTTAAGAGAAGAACCAAAGGAGGTCTCATCGTTGATATTTTCGGTATCGAAGCATTCTTGCCCGGATCACAGATAGATGTTAAACCAATACGTGACTTTGATATCTTTGTCGGGAAGAAGATGGAAGTTAAAGTTGTGAAGATAAACTACTCCAACGATAACGTAGTTGTATCACATAAAGTATTGATCGAGAAAGATCTTGAAAAGCAGAAGGCACAGATCCTTGAGAACCTTGAAAAAGGTCAGGTACTGGAAGGTGTGATTAAGAATATGACCAATTTTGGTGTATTTATTGACCTTGGAGGTGTTGATGGCTTGTTGCACATTACTGATATTTCATGGGGCCGGATCAATCATCCCGAAGAAATGCTTAATCTTGATGAGAAGGTAAACGTCGTTGTTCTTGATTTTGATGATGACAAGAAGCGAATCTCACTTGGCATGAAGCAGCTTACTGCACATCCATGGGATTCATTGCCAGAGGATATAGAAATAGGGTCTAAGGTAAAAGGAAAGATCGTGAATGTAGCCGATTACGGTGCGTTCCTCGAGATCATGCCTGGTGTTGAAGGATTGATCCACGTTTCAGAGATGTCCTGGTCACAGCATTTAAGAAATCCTCAGGATTTCATACAGATAGGAGATGAATTGGAGGCTGTCGTTCTCACCCTTGATAGGGATGAGCGTAAGATGTCGCTGGGCATTAAGCAACTTTCAGAAGATCCATGGACCAAGCAGGATGTACTCACAAAGTACGCTGTTGGAACAAAACATAAAGGTGTTGTACGTAACCTGACTAATTTTGGCTTGTTCATTGAGCTTGAAGAAGGAATTGACGGTCTGGTACACGTATCTGACTTGTCATGGACTAAGAAGATCAAGCATCCTTCAGAATTTGTAAAGGTTGGTGATGAGCTGGAGGTACAGGTTCTTGAACTCGATGTTGAGAACAGGAGGCTGGCCTTAGGACACAAGCAGCTTGAAGAAAATCCATGGGATACCTTTGAGACTGTATTTACCAGAGGTTCAATACATAAGTGTACCATCCTCAGTAAGAATGATAAGGGTGCTGTTCTTGAATTACCTTATGGAATTGAAGGATTCGCTACAGCAAAGAACCTGGTGAAAGAAGATGGATCACCTTCAAATGTTGGTGAAACACTGGATTTCAGGGTGCTTGAGTTCTCAAAGGATGATAAGAGAATCGTTCTTTCTCATACAGCTACTTATCAGGAAAGGGAAGTACGACCTGCCAGGAAGCCAAAACCCAAAAAGTCAGGTGTTAGTAAAGTCAATGCCAACGTGGAAAAAGATACACTTGGCGATTTCGAAGCATTAACCGAGCTTCGAGACAAGATGGCCGGTGGAGGCAAGAAAGCTGCTGAGAAACCAGCCGCCGAAAAACCCGCTGCTGAAAAGAAGGTGGAAAAAGCTGAAGAACCTAAAGCTGAAGCACCTAAGGAGGAAGCTCCGGCCGTTGCCGAAGAAAAAGTAGAAAAGGTTGAGAAGGCACCTGATGCAGAAGCTGAGAAAGTAGAGGAAAAGGTGGAAGAGAAAGTTGAAGCAAAGGCTGATGATAAGGTAGAAGCTAAGGTTGAAGAGAAGAAAGCGCCTGAAGCTGAGGCAAAAGTTGAGGCTCCTGCTGAAGAAGCTGAAAAGGTTGAGGAAGAAAAGCCTGCTAAAAAGCCTGCAGCAAAGAAAACTACCAAGAAGGCAGAGCCAAAAGCAGAAGCTGAGGAGGAAGTGAAAGAGGAGAAAGAGGAACCTAAGAAGAAGGCTCCGGCCAAACCAAAAGCTGCTGCTAAGAAGACGACGAAAAAAGACGAAAAGGCTGACGACGAGAAAGCCGAATAGTTCGTCTTAGGATATAAAAACGGGTGAGAGAATGGCTCTTACCCGTTTTTTCCATTTGTTTTTTATTAATAACAAATTTGTCGTATTTTCGTTTTAAGAGGGGTATATCGAATCCCTTTAACCGGAATATCCGGAAATAATTTATTGAATTACCAGGTCGAGTGGCCGAGTGGCTAGGCAGAGGTCTGCAAAACCTTTTACAGCGGTTCGAATCCGCTCTCGACCTCAGAACAAAAACCGAACTTTCTGATAATAAGGGAGTTCGGTTTTTTAGTTTGCCCATTTTGGCGTACAGTTGGCTTATTCCCTGAATATTTTCTGATTTTACAGATTTAGAAGTTATCATTGAGATTAGTAAATTCTATTTTTCGCCAAAGCCTAATCAATATCATCCTGGGTAAATAATACACGCTTTCCAACACGGGAACACGCAATTGCTCCTTTTTTAACATAGGTATCCAGCGTTGATAGACTGATACGGAGTTTTTCACATGTCTCATGGCGTGTATAATATTTTATTTCAACCGTAGTATCATTCTTCACAGTCATTAATTCTTGAAAGGCCTCTTTGAAAATTTGTTTTAATTCATTTGCTGTGATTGTCATTGTAAATCCTGTTATCATATCATATATCGTTTTAATAAAATATAACGAAAGTGGTCATAAGAGAACTTTCGATTTAGTAACTCTATTTATCGAAAAAATCATTCAATCAACAAAGAATGATGAAGAGAATGTTGATGTTTGGTTTATTATTGTCCCAGAAGAGATTTATCGCTACTGCCGACCAAATTCTGTCTTACCTAAAGAACTTGTTCGAACAAAGAAAAGAATATCAAAATCTAAAGCTAAAGATTTTGAATACATGCCAGCTCTGTTTCCAGAAATTGATGCTGAATTAAAGGAAATAGAAATTGAAGCCAATACATACAACTTCAATGCACAATTCCATGACCAATTTAAAGCCAGGTTACTTCCATATTCTATCCCAACACAAATATTGCGGGAAAGCACCATTGCATGGCAAGATTATAAGAATTCATTAGGTGTCCCACTGCGGAATTTTGAAAAGATTGAGGGACATCTGGCATGGACTATTTCTACTGCTGCATTTTATAAGGCAGGTGGTAAACCCTGGAAGTTAAATGATGTAAGAGAAGGAGTTTGTGTGATACGTCATACCGATAGTATTCCCTACCTTACCTCAGGAATAGACAATTGGGAGTTGAGTTTTAACAGGGCACATTCCGTTATGGAAATAATGTTAGATAACGGAGTGCCTGCAGAAAGGATCATCGTTGCTGGAAGAGGTAAATATAACCCCCAAGTAAATAACAGCTCTTTCTTAGGTAGATTGATCAATCGGAGGATCGAGATAATATTAATGCCCGATCTTGAGCAATTTGAAACTTTTTTGCGGGAGGATGCTGAATAGTCCCTTAAAAATATTTAATTACTACCGGAATGAGTTGGCCTCCCGAAACCATTACAACCCAGTAAATCCGGTTGTATATTCCATCATTTACGCTATTATTTAGAAAGGGTTAGTTGCATCGATAAGGAGACCTCAACATCAGGTGTTAGTGGTTCATTATCAATATCAACAAATTCTTCAGTATCTGTTGTAACAACAAGTGTTGTTGATGTAATGGAAATGATGTTGATAACCATCTCATCCACCGTACCGCCGTCGATAGTCAAAACATCGCCATCAGAGTTTAACGCCCATGTGCCATCCTCGATCTCTCCACCAAAATTACTGACGTATGTATTGTCATCCTTGATCTGAAGTGTACCGGTGAAAGTAGTTGCCATTATTGCATCGAATATTGAAGAGAAAACCTCAGCTTCTATCTCAGTCAGGCCGCCCACATTTATAAAGAAATCTTTGATAGACATCCCTCCGATGTCAGAATCGATTTCAGCATCGGTTATGGTCCAGGTGCCAATAAGCATTGTGGCAACATTATCACCTTCGTCATCATCATTACATCCGGTGTATGATATGAACGTGAATAGAAATCCTAAAAGTAAAAGGGTTTTCAGATGTGATTTAATTTGTTTCATGATCTTGGGTTTTTGGTTTGAAACTATTAGCAGATACACTTAAAACAATAAAAAAATTGTATTAGTTCCATTCTGAATGATGTTTTAAACCCCTACCAAATCAGCAGTATATTGTCATACCCTGCTGTCACAGAAATCCTGATTTAATAGTATATATACTTATAAGTCCTGGAACCGGATTATATGTCTATCTGATGGTTAAATAAGCAATTATGCAAGCTGATTTTATGCTATTTGATTGCTGATGAAACTGTTTAGCGTCAGATCAGAAGGAATATCCAGGGGGTTAAAAAAAGGACCCCGGGAGCAGATTCCCGGAATCCCAATTTTTTTTGTACACGCTTTGACCAAGTGTATGTTAATAGTATATCAAGCTTTGTAAACTATCGGTTCTCATAATCTTCCGGCATCGGGTACTTCACCGGATTTTTCTCCAGCTCATTATTGATCCATTCTATGGCTTTCTGTAATTGTGTGTCTACACCGTTGGCCAGGCTTGTAGGATCTTCGGCTACTTCAATATCCGGATCCACGCCATAACCTTCCCTGAACCATGTACCATCCGGATCATACATTCTGAAAGTAGGAACAGTGACCCTTCCTCCATCGATAAGTGACGGCGCACCTGAATTCCCGATCAGACCGCCCCATGTCCTGGTTCCAATAAGGGGACCTAAGCCTGCTTTTTTGAAATAGTCGGGGAAAGCATCCCCGCCGGATCCGCTCCATCCATTGATCAACATCGCTTTGGGCCCAAAATTGGCTATGGGAGGCCATTGCCAGTTTTTACCATCCCTTACTGCCCAGTAAACCAATGCCTTTCTATTCAATAATTCTATGAACCGGTCTGGTATCTGGCCCCCACTATTAAACCTTTCATCAATGATCAGTCCATCCATATTCCATTGCCCGCTGAATTGCCGGACCAGTTCTGACTGGCCATCTATTCCTGTGCTTCGCACATAGATATATCCAACCTTACCGTTTGTGCCTTCTTCTACAGCTATTCTATTCTGCTCGATCCACTCCAGATGACGAAGCCTGGTCTCACTGCTCAGGGTCTTTAATATGACCTTCCTGGCATCAGTCATACCTGGTTGATCATTTACGGTCAGTTCCACTACCTTTTCAGCCAGTCCCTGAAATGCGCTGTAGGGTTCTGTCTTCGTAGTAAGTGGAATACCATTGACTGCGAGAATATAGTCGCCTTCCTCAACATCTATTCCGGGTACAGAAAGTGGAGAACGCACTTCCGCATCCCAGGGTGCCCCGTTGACTATTCTTTTTACTTTGTAAAAGCCATTATCTGCTTCCCAATCAATACCAAGATATCCTACATTTATACTTTTTAGGGATTCAGTATCGCCTCCGCCCCGGTAGGTATGAGAGGAATTTAACTCAGCAATCAGTTCACCAATAATATAATTCACATCATATCTGGTGACCGCATCTTCCATGAGACCACCGTAATATTCTTTCATGGCTTGCCAATCCACGCCATGCATGTTCTTGTCATAAAAGAAATCCCTTTGTAATCTCCAGGCATCGTTAAAAATCTGCCTCCATTCCAGTTTTGGATCAATGGTAGCCATCATCTCATCCAGCCTGAGCTTTTTATCCGCTTTCTGATCAGCCTTTGCATCGATTACCGCCAGATCACTATTAACAAAAACGAGCATTTTGTTTTTGTCATGGGTCAACACATAGGTATTGGCATCTCCAATAATGGTCTTTTCTTCCTCCTCCTCAAAGTCATAATATTTTATTGGATTTTTTCCTCCTCTCGGACTCGTATAGTCATGAAAAACTACTTTACCCTTTACCGCAGAAAGATTATTGTAATCACCTGCTTTCACGGGTAATATGACCATTCTTTCTTCAAGGCCTTCAAAGTCAATCTCGACAGGTTCGACACCCTTATCATCTTCATCGTCCTTGTCTTCCTCCTTATTTCCTCCTTTTTTCTTCTTCTTATCTTTTGCTGATTCCTCTTCATCCGTGGTTTCCTCTTCTTTCTCAACTTCGACCTCATCGTTTTTAGGAGCAATTACTGACGGTGTATCCGCTTTTAATGATAGGGCTACAATCTGTGTTGAGTTCGTGTAAATAAAGGAATTATCAAAGTCACTATATTCAGGACTAAACGACCGGTTACTCAAGAAATAAAGGTATTTCCCGTCGGGATCAAAAGTGGGGGAGAAATCATTATAGAACTGGCTGGTCACCTTCGTCTTTGTTGAAGTACTGGTATCAAAAATAAAAATTGAGGAGTTTCTGTTATCCTCACCCCTGTCATAGACCAGCCATCGGCTGTCTGCCGACCAGTCTACGGAAAAATTCCTCAAGCCACCCTCAAATTTCCATAATGCTTTATCGACATCAATGGTTTGATAAGTCTTCGTAGTATATATTTTGATCTCCATAGCCTGATCGATGAATGCCAGCATTTCACTATTGGGTGACCAGTACAGCTGATACCTGAATCCTGATGTATAATTGGTCAATTTCTGTTGCATTCCATTCTCAAGATCTAACAGGTGTAACTGGTATTCACCGGATTCATCACTCCAGAATGCGATCTTCTTCCCGTCCGGTGACCAGGCTGGTGATCTTTCCGCTGCACCACTTGTGTTGGTCAGGTTTTTCACATAACCCTTTTCAGCAGGTACAGAAAACAATTCGCCACGCGCCTCCACAACTACTCTCTTGCCATCGTGGGATATATGGGCACTTTGCATCAGGTTTTTAACATTTTCAACCTTGGTTTTCAACATACGATTATCTGTGACAACTGAAATTTCAACTGGATTAATCGACTCATCAGCCAAATTTAAAAGATGCAGTTTGCCATCAGCTTCAAAAATAAGATTCTTTGGTCCAATAGAAGGGTGATGCACATCAAAATCAGAAAAATCTGTCAACTGCCTGGTTTCATCACTATTCAGATCATGTACCCAGATATTAAACCTTTGTTCTGGCCCTCTGTCAGACAGGAAATATATCTTATCTCCACTCCACATAGGTAATTCATCATTTGCGACATCAGGACTGATAATAGAATGTGATTTATCATTCAAATTGAACAGGAATATATCCGGCGCTGTTCCTCCTCTATATCTTTTCCAGGTCCTGTGTATTCTGGTTTTATCCGTATAGGCTAATTGATTTCCATCGGAAGAAAATGAAGCGTACTCACCATAAGGCACAGGCAGTTTTTCAGCAGCCCCACCAATATCTGGTATAAGGTAAAACTGGCTGAATCGTTGCCGGCCACTTTCTCTGCCCGAAGCAAACAATACTTTTGATCCTTCAGGGTGCCAATCCAATACACGATCACTGGCTCCATGATAAGTTACCCTTGTGGGGATACCTCCCATACTCGCCACCACATATACATCTGTATTGCCATCATAGTTGCCACTGAATGCAATTTTTAATCCATCAGGTGAAAATTTGGGCCATGATTCCTCTCCGTTCGGTGAACTTAACTTGCTGGCTGTGCCGCCTGCCTTGTCAACTACCCAGATATCTCCACCATAGGAAAAAGTAATGTGATTTTCTGAAACATCAGGATATCGGAAAAGTCTGGCATCGATCTGCGCTGAGGTATGGAGCCCTGTCAGGATCGTGATCAGGGAAAAAAATGTAATTCTAAATATTTTCATGAGTTTATGTGTTTGTTAGCTATTATATTATTAAGAGTTTTTTAGTTACTGCAAATTCTGTATTTACAAATATATCTTTTGTCTTTTATAAAAAAGGGGACATCATCAAAAATCCCATTTTTCGTCGAATGAATTTTCCATAATATCGGAAAGAACAATAGTTGACAGGAAATCATCGATAATTATAATACATATGAGATTGATTAAGCACTGGATTGAACAATCTTCTATTAACCAGTCTGAACCTTTCAAACAAAAATTTTCGAAGAAATAACTAATCAATAATTGAGTGGTGTATGTGAGAGAGTATTTTTAAAAAGGGTGTTATTTATAACCATAATAATTATTTTTATGAGATAAATGGATGCCCTGAAAGAAAAGTTGAAATCAAGCCAGTGGATACAGGGAAAAACTGTCCTTTGGCTTTTTATTATCACCAATCTTGTCTACGTTTTCATGCTTACTGTGACCATTCCAAATGTCATGAGTTTCGCTGGCGGCATGAAACTGATGGATATGCTTCCCTCAGGTTATGACTTCCAATATGTAAACACCTTACTTGTTAAACTCGGAGAAGAAGGACGTGCACTTTACCTGTATCGTCAGATTCCGGCAGATATGATCTATCCTGCCTTATTCGCGATCTCATATTGCGTTTTACTATTATATTTCCTCAAAAAATTGGATAAACTGAATAGTGCACTCGTCTACCTTAGTGTGTTGCCCCTTATTGGAGGATTATTTGATTATTTCGAAAACATTGGCATCATCTTCATGTTAAGAAGGTTTCCTGATCTTTCTGAAAATTTAGTATCTGTGACAAATGTTTTTACAGTTATTAAAAGCTTAGCTACAACAGTTTATTTCATAGTTTTAATTATCACACTCGGTGTATGGGCCGTCCAGTTTATAAGGAAGAAGAAAGCTCATGTCAATAACCCGGATCCAGGGGAATAGAATATCTTTATTCTATTAAGGTGTGAGAACACTTTAAATTATAATAGCTTGAAATATAGAAAATTTGAGGTATACGCTGTTTTACTGACAGGGTTAATGAAGTTCCTTGCAATAGATCTTTTTGAAGCCAAGTTCTGGTTTATCATTCTGGCAGGAACGTCTTGGATTATTTACATCTCATGGAGAATTTATAGAACACCAACAGTAAAGCAGGATTGGGGTTTAGGCCTAACAGGTTTCAAACAAACGTTCAAAGCCTTATTAATCCCAGCCCTGTTAATAATAATTGGGAGCATCTGGTATGGATTAGATAAAGGAATTTTAATATTCAATTGGCATATTATACCAGTGCTAATATTGTATCCTTTGTGGGGCACCCTTCAACAAGTCATAATAATCTCTCTTTTTGGAAGAAATTTATATGATATACGAAATTCCAGGCTCAATAAGCCTGCTATTGTTGGCATCACGGCAGTTCTATTCTCACTGGTTCATTACCCATCTATACCCTTGATGGCTGCAACTTTCCTGTTGGCAATTTGTTATTGCTTTATCTTTTTCAGGTTTAGGAATATTATAGCCCTTGGTATATTCCATGGCTGGCTGGCATGTGCATATTACTTTTTTGTATTAGGGAGGGATCCATGGATAGAATTCCTGGGCTCAATATAACCATATAAATTTCCTGGAATCAAATGCGGTTGGGGTATGAGGAATCAACTAATTTTTGTAAGTTTAAGCTAGCTGAATCGCAGAAATAAATTTTTTAATTTGAAAGTTGAAAAATTGATGATCTTCCAATTTCCTGCAAGTGAATAGTATTATATTTTGAATCAATCTTAATTTTAAATCATGAAAATGAAAACTTTCTTATCCCAGCGATCTTTTCAATCCTTTTGCTTGATCCTGTTTTTCTTATTGATACAAATCCCGGAAATCCATGCGCAGGGACTTGATATTGAAAAATCTATTGAAAAGCATAGAAAGGGAAAAATTGTTGTTAAGGCCGAACCGGATTCTAAAATCACAATTGAACAGATAAGTCATGAATTCTGGTTTGGATGCGCTATTGGAAATGGGATTTTTAATGGGAGGGCATCTGATACCGATGTAAAACAATATAAAGAAAAGTTTTTGAGGAACTTCAATTCTGCTGTAACCGAGAATGCTGTGAAATGGGGAAATATGGAAAGGCAAAAAGGGAATGTAAATTATGCTGTGGTGGATGCTATGCTAAAATGGACAGATGAAAGCAGGATCCCCTTAAGAGCTCACAATCTCTTCTGGGGAATTCCAAACAGGGTGCAACCCTGGTTAAAGGACATGCCGGATGAAGAATTGGAACAAACTCTTAAAAACCGGGCTGAAACAGTTACAGCCCGTTATAAAGGCCGGTTTACTGATTATGATATGAATAATGAAATGATACATGGGAATTACTATGAAGATCGGCTAGGTCCAGACATCACCCGAAAAATGGCAGAATGGGCTAAGAATGGTGATCCCGGCATAAAATTATACCTTAATGATTATGATATTCTTACAGGTAATATGCTTGATAAATTTATGGCCCATATAAGAGGTATTCTGTCACAGAATATACCTATTGCCGGTATTGGGGTTCAGGGCCATCTTCATTCGGATACTTTCGATCGGGCCGAATTGATCCGATCCCTTGATTCGCTGGCAAAGTTTGGATTGCCTGTAAAGATCACTGAATTCAATATGCCGGGACAGCGCTCTAAATACCACAGAGAAAAGATCAGAACTATGACTCCGGAAGAAGAGGAAAAAAGAACAAAAGAGTTAGTTGATTATTACAGGATATGCTTTGCACATCCGGCAGTAGAGGGAATTTTAATGTGGGGATTCTGGGAAGGGGCAAACTGGATCGGAGTATCTTCACTTTACAAAAGAGACTGGACTCCAACACCTGCTGCCGAAGCCTACCAGGACCTTATCTTTAATGAATGGTGGACCAGGGAAGAGGGGAAATCTGATCAAAACGGAGCGTATACATCCTCCGCATTCTATGGGAAGTATAAAGTTACGGTTGACGGGATAACTAAGGAGGTCAATTTGAACAAAGCTGAGGGTAGTGTCGTTGTAGAATTTTAAAATTCGGGGATTACTAAGAATACTATTCTGAATTAATTATTTTTGATTGTATATCTGAACGTCATTTTTTATTTTATACGATCCATAATCATTAATACTTTTTGCTATGAGATCTTTAGACCGCAGACAATTTATAAAATCATCATTCCTGGGAGGATTGGCATTAACTGTACCGTTCGGTAATGAATGGAAAGGCATTTATGATAAAACAGTCACCGAATATACCAGTCGGGTAAGCCTTACAACAGGTGATCACAGGGCCGATATGGCGTTCAGGGCACTTCAGCCATTTTCTGATCTTATCAAAAGAAATATCGGGAATAAACGTGTGGTGATCAAGCCGAACAATGTGCTTATCGACCGTCAATTGGCAGCTACCCATGTTGAGCATCTGGAAGGTATTCTGGAATTCTTGAAATCTATCGGTATCCGGAAAAATATTGTAATTGCTGAATCTGCAGCCAGCGGATCTACTTTTGAGGGATTTGATAACTACAAATATTTTGATCTCCCGGAGAAATACCCTGTTAAGCTTGTGGATCTCGACCAGGAAAAGTACGATTTGATCCATGTCTTTGATGAGAAGGACTGGAGGCCGCATCCGGTAAGAACATCAAGTTTGATCCTCGATCCTGACACTTATGTAATATCAGCTGCAAAGTTTAAAACACACGACCGTGTGCTTGCCACCCTTTCACTGAAAAATATTGTTTTCGGCGCCCCGATCAAGGATGTTGGTTTCAGCTGGGGCGATAACAGGAAAGCCGGCACAAAAAACGACAAACCTATCGGACATGGTCATGGCTTCAGGGCCATTAATTACAATACTTTTACCATGGCCAAAGTGTTGCACCCGGATCTGTCAGTGATTGAAGGATTCGAAGGGATGGAGGGAAACGGACCGAACTGGGGTACACCGGTTGATCACAGGGTATGTGTTGCAGGAACCGATTGGCTGGCCTCTGACCGTGTAGCTATTGAACTGATGGGGATCGATTACGCAGATGTTGGCTATCTGAATTATTGTGCAGATGCCGGTATGGGCGAGGGGGACCTCGACAAGATCGAAATTCTTGGCGAAACCCTAAAAGACCATGTTAAATCCTATAAGCTGAATGAAAATTTAGAAAAACAGCTGATATGGAAAAATCCTACTGGATAAGGCAAGAATTCAAGTAAAAACCGGATCCCTGATAAGTTCCGGGACCCGGGCAATTCTTTAAATTTTTGTGTCAAGATAAATCATCTAAACTCCTCAATCCATGATATTCATTTTTGCATCTAACCCAGCTTGAATTTTTCTATTTCTTTCATAAAATTCTGTGCTTCATTGATCTGACTTCCATTTCCCTGCAACAGCCAGTTAACCCACTTCTTATTTGCATTTTTTGGGCTAAGGTTCCTGTAGATCCATATCGTGGGAAGAATGAGCACAAGAGTCTGTAATATCACCCAGACAGGATCAGCCAATTTAATTATATCAACATTAAACAAAATTTCATTTATAACAATTAAAAAGGCCATATGAAATGGCAGGATCATTAAGGCCATTCTTAGAAAATGCACGATGGCGATCTTCACTTTCTGTAATTGCTTCTGAACGAGGGTAACCGGACCTGAATAATCAATTTCCAATATCAATTTTAACTGCTTAATGGCTCCATAGGAAATTATACCCGCCCAAGTTGTGAGTATTAGCCCGGCAACCACAAATTGAACTGTTGGCCAATGTGTAACGGTATAATAAGCGAAGGACCACATAACAATCTGATAAAATGCCAGCGTCAAAGCATTTATCCATATCAGGCTTGTCATTTTAGACTTAGCGCTTTTTACATTCACCCTCTTCAAAAGTTCAAGATTCAGATTTATGCTTTTTTGCAGTTTTTCTTCATGTTTTGACCATGTATTCTGAAGATTTTCTATATCCATCATAATATTACTTTTTAAATTTCTCTTTTAATTTATCTTTAATGCGACTTATTTTGGTTCCTACGTTACTGACAGAAATATTCAATACGTTAGAGATCTCCTGGTGGCTGTTCCCATCCAGATAAAGGATCATCAATGCCCGGTTCATTTCATCAAGTTCCTGAATAAACCCTCTCAATTGCCTGATGTCTTCTGTCTGGTTATCTTCTACCGTAGCTGAACTATCTATGAGCTGTTCTGTCATTGGGATGGTATACTTTTTACGAACCACATCCTTTCGATAGTGTGTTATAGATACATTTAGTGCTATCCGATAGATCCATGTAGTAAACTTATATTTTGGATCATAATTCCCAAAACTGCTCCACAACTGAAGAATGATTTCCTGAACGAGGTCCTCCTGATCCTCGGAAGATCGACTATAAGCATTAGCTATTTTATAAATAATACCTTTATACTTTTCGATCATCCCGATGAAATCTGCACTAGTGCTATTTGTTTCGTTAGTTTTCATTTAAAGAGGCTATTCTAAGCAATGCAGTTTCCTGGTATAATAAATAAATAATGCCCCAGGAATCCTATCCTGTTTTCTTTTAATTCAGTTTTTTTCATAAGCTTTTGCATTCACATTAATTATTTGTTTACACCATTATTCGTATTGCTACCTTAAAAATCACGGGAATAGGAATTTTTTTTCATAGCAATCCATCAGAGTTATATGAACTAATATGATGAGCATGATTAAACGGGATGGATATGTAAATAATTCTAAATTGTGTATTGATTTTTATTATTGCTGATCTTATCGTATTTTGAACGATTGTGTTGGAATTTCCAACACGACACATAAGGGCTTAACATGTATATGCCTGATTGTCAGCTGATTATATTTTGGTATTCAATTTGACTTAAGGATATGAAATACCTGGCTTATGATAATTTATAACTTAAAAATTGCATTACGAAATATTCTCAAAAACAAAGGTTTTAATCTGATTAATATTATTGGTCTCTCCATCGGAATGATGGCCACTATATTCATCAGTTTATGGATTCTTGATGAGTTGAGTTATGACAAATTTCATGAGCATGCAGACAGAATATACCGGATTGACTGGCAATCTGATAATCCACAGACGAGGACACCTCATCCGATGACCTACGAACTGGTTAAGGATATGCCAGAGGTGGAAAACGCCGTAAGCCTAACCCCGGTTTGGGGTGAAGGCATGACGCGCCCTTTGCGAACAGTGAAGCAAGGTGAGATCCAGTATGAAGAAAATGGTATTTATGCTGCAGATACTACCTTTTTCCAGGTCTTCTCATTCCCTTTAAAAAAGGGTAATCCCGAAACAGCTTTGAAAGATGTGGGGGGGCTTGTGATCACTGAAGAAATGGCTGACAAGTATTTCGGAGATGAAGATCCAATGGGGGAAATGCTGGTAATAAATTTTGGGATTGATATTCCTTTTGTAGTGACAGGAGTTGTGGAAAATATACCCCATAACTCACATTTTCATTTTGATTTTCTAATTTCCTACAATTCTACAAAATCATATCACACCGGAGAATTTTATGAATGGTCGGATTTTGGGCATTACAATTATTTATTATTAGCAGAGAATACTGATCCGGAAAAACTTGAATTGAAATTGTTTGATTGGATCGGCAAATACATGGAATGGCCGGAAGGGGCTGAGGAGGAGTATAGAAACGGAACAATTGGCTTTAAACTAAAACCTTTAACTTCAATTCATTTGCATTCCAATATCAGGTGGGAGCTTGAAGGTAATGGCAATATTATTTACATATTTGTTTTCATTTCTCTTGCCTTGTTTATCATCCTGATAGCCTGCATTAATTTTATGAATCTTTCAACAGCAAGGGCAGCAAAGAGAGCAGTGGAAGTCGGATTAAAGAAAGTAGTCGGAGCCAATCGCAGTCAATTGATCCTGCAGTTTTATCTGGAATCATTTTCGGCTTCCTTTCTGGCGATGATTATTGGGATCATTACATTTGAACTTTTAAATCCAGTTTTCAGTACTTTAACTGGGAAGATTTTCTATCTCGATTATCAAGACCCCATATTACTATCAGTGCTTCTGACATTTGTATTAGTCTGCACAGTTTTGGCAGGAACTTATCCGGCTATAATATTGTCAAGATTTAAACCTACTCACATATTAAAAGGAATTAAAGTGATTACCCGAAATCCGGTAAATTTCAGAAATGTTCTGGTTATTTTTCAATTTGCCATTTCAACCTTTCTGATTATTGGGACACTCATAATCTCTTCTCAATTAAAATACCTGAAAAACCAGAAATTGGGTTTAATGTCAGATCAGGTAGTTGTTTTGCCAATAAGAGATAGCTTAATGCAAAGCAGTTACAGATCCGTCAAAACCGAATTCTTGAAAAACAACGAGATCTTAAGTATTTCTGCAGTTTCTAATCTTCCTGGTAAAAATTTTAATCAGAATCCGATACAATGGAAAGGCGACGATGAACAGCTGGATGTTTCAGAATTAAGTGTGGATCATGATTTTTTTAAAACTCTGGGCATTCAATTGAAAGAGGGACGTTCCTTTTCCTTGGACAGGGAATCTGATGAAGACATTGCCTTTATCCTGAACCAGGAGGCAGCAGATTATTTTGACTGGAATACGGCCATAGAACAGGAAGTCATCTGGTACGATGACGAAATAGAAAGAAATGGAAAAGTAATCGGAGTGGTGGAAAATTTTCATTTTCAATCCCTTCACAAGAACATTGAGCCATTGATCATTCATCTAAGGCCTGCAGCATTTAATTATTTCCTGGTGAAAATTAGTTCTTCAAATGTTTCCGGTAGCATTGCCTATATAAAAGAAACTTATGAGAACCTGGATAAAAACAATGATTTTACCTTCTTTTTTCTGGATGATGAATTTGCCACCCTTTATCAATCTGAAGAGCGGGTTGAGACCATCTTTTCTTATTTTACTTTATTGTCTATTCTAATATCCTGTCTGGGGTTGTTTGGATTATCTGCTTATGATGCTGAACGCAGAACAAAGGAGATCGGTATTCGAAAGGTAAATGGTGCCACCACCTTTAATATTGTAGGCCTTTTATCCCGTGACATATCCCGTTGGGTGTTTATTGCTTTTTTAATTGCATGTCCCTTCGGATATATTCTAATGGATAATTGGCTGGATAATTTCGCCTATCAAACCGGGATATCATTCTGGTCCTTCATTCTTGCCGGTGCCCTGGTTATTGCAATCGGCCTTTTAGCTGTCAGTTTCCAGGCGATCAAAGCTGCCAGGAGAAATCCGATTGAATCGCTTCGTTACGAATAAACAAACACAATGCTGCATTTATCAGTAATAATTACATTGTAAGCCATTTTGACCTGAACATTTTTGTAATTTTGCAATCAGATCGGGGAATAATCAGATTATCTTCAAAAATCCCGGATTGAATTCTATTTGCTGATTTGTAACGAAAAAATAAACATCATGAAATTCAAGTATATTATTCTGGCCCTGTTCATACTACAATTATCCTGTACCGGCAATTCGGAAAAAGGAACTGAGGAAGTATCAGATAGCAGTACCGTGGACTATTATTTTGAGGGCATGTACGTGCCTGTCACTTTGAAGACTGACTTGTCGGTTTTAACCGATAACGAAAAAGCGATGATCCCCATCCTGATTGAAGCCGCTGAGCTTATGGATGAATTGTTCTGGATCGAATCCTACGGTGATAAAGAAGAATTACTTGGTAAATTATCTGATGAAAAAATCAAGGAATTTGCGGTGATCAATTATGGTCCATGGGACCGGCTGAATAATAATGAATCATTTGTCGATGGTATAAATGATAAGCTCAAAGTAGCTAATTTTTATCCACATGACATGACTAAGGAGGAATTTGAAGTGGCTGATCTTGAAGAAAAGGAAGGGCTGTACACCATGGTCAGAAGAAATGATGATGGAAAATTGGTTGCTATCCCATACCATGAGTTTTTTAAGGAAAGTGTTCAGAAAGCAAGCGATCTGCTTGCCCGGGCTGCTGAACTTGCTGATGATCCTGGTTTGAAAAATTATCTCGAATTAAGATCAAAGGCGCTGCTTGATGATGAATACCAGGCCAGTGATATGGCATGGCTGGATATGAAAGAAAATACCATTGATGTGGTCATCGGGCCTATAGAAACCTATGAAGACAAGCTATTTGGCTATAAAGCAGCCCACGAAGCCTATGTCCTGGTGAAAGACAAGGCCTGGAGTCAAAAACTGGAAAAATTCGCTCAGTTCATGCCGGAGCTACAGCAGAACCTGCCCGTACCGGATGCCTATAAAAGTGAAAAACCCGGAAGTGATGCCCAGCTGAATGCATATGACGTGGTATACTACGCCGGTGATTGCAACGCTGGTAGTAAGACAATCGCTATCAATCTTCCCAATGATGAGGAAGTACAGCTCACCAAAGGTACCCGAAGACTGCAACTGAAAAATGCCATGAAGGCGAAATTTGATAAGATCCTGATCCCTATTGCAGATGAACTGATAGAAACAGAGCAAGTGGATCATATCACCTTTGATGCCTTCTTTGCCAATACCATGTTTCATGAGGTAGCTCACGGACTGGGCATTAAAAATACCCTGGATGGGGCCAATACCGTTCGAAAAGCCCTAATGGATCATTCTTCGGCTATGGAAGAGGGTAAAGCCGATATCCTGGGGCTTTATATGATCAATGAACTATTTAAAAAAGGAGAAGTTGAGGGCAGCATTGAGGATTATTATGTCACTTTTATGGCCGGGATATTCAGGTCCGTAAGATTTGGTGCCGCATCCGCACATGGTAAAGCCAATATGATCCGGTTCAACTATTTTAAGGAAATGAATGCTTTTATTTTTAATCCTGAGACGGGCAAGTATAAAGTTGATTTCGATAATATTGAGAAGGCCATGAATTCCCTGTCGGAAAGAATTCTGGTACTGCAGGGGGATGGTAATTATGAAAACGTAGACGCTTTTGTACAAAAATACGCCAATATCCCACAGGATCTACAGAATGACCTCGATAAGCTGAGTGATAAAAAGATTCCGGTGGACGTTCAGTTTATCCAGGGATTGGAGGTTCTGGGATTATAAATATTGATTCTTTTAACATATAGCGGTGTTCCTTTAAATCCTGAAGATTCAACTTTTCTGGCCTAAAAAGGGGATTCTCCATCGACAAGAAGTGTAATAAAACTGTTGGCTTCCACCGAGAAAGTGGCTTCCCCGTCTCTAACCCGTATTATTCTTCCGGGTGACATTTTACGTCGCTTATTGGTGGTGTAGATCTTCATCCACTCTACCTCAGCCGGGAGGCCCTTAAGGGTTGCCTGACGTGTTGATCCGTTATTGACAACATGAATGGCATACATCCCTTTTTCATTATCTCCAAGAGCAGCGCATACCATATTCGGTGTATTCGCTTCTATAGGCATCGCGAACAATCCTTCCGGCATATCGGCGATTTGCTTAAAGTTCCAGAAACGTTGTGTAGGGGTAAGTGGCATATCATGATTCCCAAATACTCCGCCACCCACCATGGGGGAATAATCTGCTGTTAGTTGCCACTGGAGAATGGATTCCGGCTGACAGATCTTTAAGATCCGTACATACAGGTTCATCTCTTCCATGGCGTAAGTAGGTTCACTGAAAATATCGGGATACCTCCATGCACCCGCATCCATACTTCCTTCACCGACCAGCAGGGGCAGGTTCATTCTTTCAGCCGCTTCGGCCCATTTGCGAAGGTTTTCATCCGTATAACCCCTCCAGGAATGGAAAGAAACGGCTTTTATGTATTTGTGGGTACTTTTATCCTCAATGGCTGCCTCCACAAATGGCCATCCATTCGCATCGGCAGTATCACCAAGCAATAATTTAGTATTTATGCCTCTTGATTCAAGATAGGCTCCCAATCCTTTTATAAACTCAGCATGTTCTTCCGGAGTCTGTCGAACATAAATCCCCAGATCTGATTCATTAAAAGAAAACATGACAAATTCAAAACCATAAGTATCTTTTGCGTATTGTATATAATCGGCAATTGACTTATAGATCTGCTTGTGTTTCTTTTTATCCAATGGATTACCACGCAATCCTCCTGGCTGTGGTCCAAAGGACATTTCTCCTTCGATTGCCCAATCCGGAGCAGACCAGTCTGAAAGTATCACCGGCATCCCCAGATTATGAAGCCGCTGTGCCATTTTCATAGCAGCTTCAACCCTTGGGTGCAGTTCGCCGTTCCTGGCTTTTGCAATAGGATCATCTTTTTCATCCGGATGCCAGAACCGCCAGGGCATTTCAACCCTGCCCCACCTTACATCCATGTTTTCAAGACAATAATCAATAACCGGGGGATCGGATTGTGGATTCTGTAACCTGAAGTTCCCCCCAAATCCTTTAAATGGTTTTCCCATTGTATTCCGGTCCAGTGTTAATTCAACAGGACTTATATCCGGTGATCCCAGGGCCTGTATATTGATAGATCTGAATATTGAACCTCCTTTTTCCATATCCCCTGTCAACAAGGCAAAGTATATTTCTATGTTATTGTCAATATCCGATGTGTCCTTCCTGACAATAATATCCATGCCTTCATTTATCGAAATCTCCAGATACCGCAATGAACTCTTGATTTTCAGGCCTTTTGAAGATCCCCTCAGGATCTCAGATGTTCCAGTAGGAATGACTTTCTGTAGGCTGCCCGGTGTTGGATCAGATAGCTGGATTGTCGCATCTGCATATTTGGATGCAGGTAATTCCATCAGGAAAAAAGCGCCGATAAGGGTTGTATCTACTTCATTTCGATAATGGATACGAACATTGGCGGTGCCACCTCCCAGGTCTTCCACAGATTGGTCATAGTGAAAGTCGTCTATGGTAATACGGGTTGTTTGCGTGTTCCCGTCACGCTGGAAGCTGTAACGGGCACGTTCCTTGGCAGTTTTTCTTATCTGCGTCCAGTCATTACCAACTATACAAAATGAACTGTTGAGTTCCATTAGCTCCCCGTCTACACGGATCCCACTGATATTGCTCCAAGGATATACTTCTGGTTGGGCATGAATTAAATAGATATTTGAGAATAATAAATAAAGGAAGAGAGAAATTTTTTTCATAGTCATTAAGAAATCAAGATTAAAAATATTTCTTGAAATTAGATAATCTTTAACATAATATTCTTGTTCCTGAATAATTATCTTGAATTTAAGATACCATTATTTTCTTCGGTTTCCTGAATTGTAACACAAGCTGAAGCTTGATACTTTTTCCATATTCTGTAAGAGGATCATATATTCTTTAAAATCATCATTCACTTTTTGTTTTAGTTTGGTGATTTCTTTACCTGGATTTGGAAATAAAAGAATTATATTCATTTTTAGATCCTGAAATGTCTATGAATAAGATACAAGGAATATTGATAATTGTCTTTCTACTGGCTTTTTCACATCGCGGACAGACCCTGGACGGACAGCCAAATATACTATTCATAGCTGTAGATGATCTCCGTCCCGAATTGGGTTGTTATGGAAATGAGATTATACATACCCCCAATATCGATAAGCTGGCGGCTGAAGGTTCGGTTTTTACCAACCACTTTGTCCAGGTACCTACCTGCGGGGCCTCCAGATTCAGCCTGCTCACTGGTATGAGGCCCAGGAATAGGATCCATTTGAGCAATAATGTGATTGTCGAAGAATTATCAGCTAAACCGGAGGATGTTAGACCGGAAACATTTATTCATCACCTGAAACGAAACGGGTATTATACGGTTGGCATTGGAAAGATCGGCCATTCTGCTGACGGATTAGTATATGGCTACAATGATCCGGTATCGGACAAAAGGGAACTACCACATAGCTGGGATGAACTTTTATTTGATCATGGAAAATGGCGAACAGGATGGAATGCATTTTTTGGATATTCAGACGGGGAAAACAGACAGAGCATGAAAAAAAGAGTGAAGCCCTATGAAGCTGGTGTAGTGGATGATAATGGTTATCCCGACGGATTAACAGCTGACCTGGCCATATCCAGATTAAGGAAAATCCGCAAAAAGAAACAGCCATTCTTTTTGGGCGTCGGATTCTTTAAGCCGCATTTGCCCTTTAATTCACCTGAAAAGTATTGGGAGCTCTATAACAGGGATTCTATTCCTGTTTCACCTAATCCGGATATTCCTTTGAATATAAATCTGAAAAGTCTGCATGGATCGGGTGAATTCAATCAATACCAGCTTTCCGACGAATTTGCGAGTCTTTCTGAACCGGTTTCTGACGAATATGCCAGGAAGCTTATCCATGCTTATTACGCCTGCGTAAGCTACATTGATCATCAGATCGGCAGATTGCTGGAAGAGCTGGAATCCCTTGGCATAGCGGATAATACCATTGTGGTAATCTGGGGGGATCATGGATGGCATCTGGGGGACCAACGCGTTTGGGGGAAACATACGATTTTTGAAAATGCCCTCAAAAGTGTCCTGATCATTTCTGATCCCCGGAAACCTGAGGCAGAGAGACAGGTCAACACCATAGTTGAAACGGTGGATATTTATCCTACAATAATGGATTTTTGCGGGGTAGATATTCCGTATGAAATGGATGGGAAAAGTTTTGTGGAATTGATGGCGGGATCCGAAAACCGGGAAACCGAGGTGTCGGATGATCATGTAGCCTATGGTTATTTCAGGGATGGGATCTCTGTGAGAACCGAAAGATACCGCCTGACAAAGTATTTCAGGGCAGAGGAGCCGGTCATTGAATTATACGATCATATGGCGGACCCCCATGAATCGATGAATATCGCAGATCAGGAACCTGGAATTATTGATGAACTGATGCCCATTCTTAAAAAAGGGAACACAGGGTTATATGAGCGTAAATAGTGCCTAGGACAACATAAAAAGATGTTTATTGATAGATTAAAATAAACATCCTGTTTATATTGAGAAAAAATATCCTATTAGCAAACTAAACATTTTCAATTATGACTAAGTTTCATCGTCGGGGATTTTTAAAAGGAGCGGCAGCACTTCCATTGGGAATTGCCATAAATAATTTCTCTCCAAAAAATGTATCAGCGGAAACACTGTTCACGTCAATGGGAAGCCTGAATGCAGCTGTGAAGTCAGGGGCCAAAATAAAACTAAGTGTAAATGCATGGTCATATTATGTTCCTTTGTACAAATACATAAATGGTGAATCCGGAGGGATGAGCCTTTTCAATATGCTGGAAGAAGCTGCCAGGCTGGATCTGGATGCTGTTGATCCCACAGGATATTTTTTCCCCGGATATCCGGAAGTACCGGAAACTTCCTTTATCAATAAATTTAAGAAAAGGGCCTTTCAATTGGGCCTGGATATCAGCGGTACGGGTATTCGTAATGATTTTGCCAATCCTGACAAAGAAAAGCGTAGGGCAGATATTAAGCTGGCAAAAAAATGGATAGAAGTAGCCTCAGAGATGGGGGCCCCCGTATTAAGGGTATTTGCGGGCAGGCAACCAGATGGATATACGTGGGATGAAACTGCGGAATGGATGGCGGAAGCTTTGTCGATTTGCACGTATCATGGGGAAAGGCATGGCGTTGTTATTGGCGTTCAAAATCATGGGGATATGCTAAAGAGTGCCGACGAAGTGATAAAGATCCTTAATATGGTCAATTCTGAATGGCTCGGAACGATAGTAGATACTGGATTTTTCCTGACGGATGATCCCTATGAAGATATAGAAAGAGTTATTCCTTATGCTGTAAACTGGCAGGTCAAGAAACTTCTGAGCGACAGGAAAGGGCCGGAAATAAATATGAAAAAACTGGTAAAGATAATTATGGCTTCTCAATACAGGGGTTATGTTCCTGTGGAGACCCTGCCCACGCCGGGTAAGGAAGATGAATATGATGCTCTGGCCGAAGTACCGGTATTACTAGGAAAACTGAGGAAAGCTCTTTAATAAGCGTCAAGCAGGAGACAATTGGAGTGGTCGATACACGCGGGAACAACTAAAATTAACCATTAGCGTTGGAATAATTTTATCAGATCCATTACGTCATACAATTAGTACAATCAACAATCTTATGAAAATAACTACGATTATTTGGATTCTTGGCTTTATATTATCTGAGGGAATAGCCCAGGTTCCGGCTGATCCTGAAGATATATCACCCCTGTTGATCAGTGAAAAAATTCCAGATATAAGCCTCCAGACGCTTCAGGGAGAATCAATCTCTCTGGCCGGCAAATTGGGCGAAAAAAGATCTGTTTTACTGTTTTACAGGGGTGGGTGGTGCCCGTATTGTAATGCGCATCTTTCTGCAGTCGGAGAGGTGGAAGAGGATATCTTAGCACTTGGATATCAGGTGATTGCTATTAGTCCTGATTCACCCGGGAAGCTAAGAACCACCGCAGAAAAGGAAAAGTTGAAATATACCCTGTACTCTGATGCTTCGGGAGATTTGATGATGGCCATGGGGATTGCCTTTAAAGCTCCTGACCGTTATGAAAAGCGACTTGCCAATTATTCAGATGCTCAGAATCCGGGGATCCTGCCAGTTCCCTCCTTATTTGTTGTAGAGACCGATGGGACCATCTTGTTTGAATACATTAACCCAGATTATAAACAAAGAATCAGTGCTGAAATGCTGATATCTGTTTTGAAAAACTTAAGTGAAGAAAAGTAATTCAATTCAAAACAGTCTGGTAGGTTTATCTTTAATTGTAGCCACTATCTAAGTCTTGCTCATACACCCGATACTTCATGACTGATAATAAAACCCTGGTCAATCGTAACACCGCTTCTTATGACTCTAGGGAAGTGAAATATGCATTCCTGAGATTTCAGGCTGGATGTTTCACATATAACTAAAACCTAATTCCCATCACCTTTGAATTCTTGGAATGGCCCTAGTAGCTTAATAACTTTACCCAGCTTTCAATCTATTCACGCTCACCAGCCAAATGCAGTTTCATTTCTGACAGCTGCTGGCCCCCTTTAATCCCGAAATCCAGTGTCCTGATGGGAAATGGAATGGTGATGCCGTTTTCATCAAATGCTTTCTTGATCTTGATGATCACATCACTTCTAGCCTTTAAAAATCCAGGTTCATCAGGATATTGGACCCATATCATGATGGTAAAATTAATTGAACTGTCTCCAAATTCATTATAATAGAATCCAATTTCCTTGTCCGGGAGGAGGTAGGGTAAGTCCTTCACAGCATCGAGGGTAATTTTTCTTACGCTCTCCAGATCTTCAGCATAGGAAACTCCGACTTCAAGATCTATACGGCGGTCATCGGTTTTGGTATAATTGGTGACAGGAGTCTGAAATACATCCTTATTTGGAATGATCACATGTAATCCCTGAAATGTCCGGATTATGGTAACACGCATATCAATTTCTTCCACGACGCCGGTATACCCCTGCGAACTGATAATATCACCTATCTGGATAGGTTTTCTGAAAGCCATCAGAACCCCCGCGATGAAGTTAGCCGAAACATCCTGAAAGGCAAATCCGATAGCAAGGCCCAGAATACCTGCACCGGCCAGCAGGGAGGTAATCGTTTTTTCAAGATGCAGCAGGTTCAATGCGATAATGAGACCGATAGCAAGGACGAACAAATTCACGAAGGTTGCAAAGAGGTTATTGATCGCTGCCCGGTCAGATATTTTGTTTAGAATCTTTCTGCTGGAATAACTGGCGACTCGAGCTATAAAATAAAACAGGAACAATACCAGGAGTGCTATCGCGACATTGGGAAGCATGGCTACAATTTCTTCAGCCCATCCAACCAATTTACCTGTCACAATATTGACGGCCTTTTGAAAGTCGAAGTTCATTTTTATCAGGATTTAAAGTATTAGAAATTGAGTTTACAAATAGAACTCTTTTTCAGGATATTAGTTTTAAACCAAATAATAAAGATTGTTCAGGATTGATTTCTTGATCTTTCCAGCACATTTTTGACCTTTCTCTGAATGTTTATTGATACAACTTTTGAGGATTTTAACTGCCTCATTCAGTTTTCTGAAGCGGTATTTTACAGCTTGCTGAATTTGCCATGTTAACACAAATTTAGCCTTACAGCAGGCAACATAGAGATTAAAGCAATTTGCTGAGAAGTCTGATTAAAATTCCTTCCCCGAGTACTGAATTCTTTAAAAATATAGTAGATATTTGAGAAATGATCAACAAACTCTATCTTGCAGGGTTATTTTACAAAGGTGAAATTTCCAATCATTTAACCATTAGATTTTGGGATTTTTAAGCGGTAAAGGCAAAGTCCAGAAAAAACAGGCAGGTGTTCAAAAGACCGACAAGCCCAAGGAGGTCGATCAGATACTGGATGAACAGATACATACTGGCTTACGGGAATTCCGTAGGTCCAGGATCGGATTATTTATTTCCGCTTTTGCCGGGGGAATGGAGATCGGATTCAGCCTTCTTTTCATGGCCACAATATATACACTTTTCCATGATAATCTGAGTCCAGAAATGCTGAAATTGTGCCTTGCCATTTGTTATCCCATTGGATTTATTTTTGTGATTATAGGCAGGTCTGAATTATTTACCGAACATACGGCTCTTGCAATATTACCGGTTTTAAACAAGTCAGTTACGCTCAAGGATCTTTTTATATTGTGGGGCCTTGTGTATTCCGGAAATCTGGTCGGGGGTTTCTTATTCGGTTTGATACTTTATTCGATAGGCCCTTCTGCAGGATTCATTGACCCTTCGGCATTTTATCACATTGGTTATGAGCTGGCAAATTACAACTGGCATATCATTCTCTTAAGTGCACTATTGGCCGGATGGATGATGGGATTGCTTGGTTGGCTGGTGACCTCGAGTCAGGAGACTATCAGCAGGATCCTGGTGATCATTCTGGTTACTTTCATTATTGGTTTGACCGGGCTTCACCATTGTGTGATAGGTTCCATAGAGGTTTTTACAGGCTGGATCAGCAGTCCGGATATCGGTTTCAATGATTACCTGAGGTTTCAGGTATGGGCAACAATAGGAAATGCCATCGGGGGTGCCGTATTCGTATCTATACTCAAATACGGACATGCAAGTGTCAAGTAAAGCATGCAATCCTGTAAAATCCTTTAATTAAATCCGAAGTTTTTTTTATCTGATAAGCACGGGGTGGTTTAAATAACTTATGAACTAAGATAAAATCCATTCAAGAAAGGAATAATATGTAAGAGAGGGTTTTGCAGATACATTGGTATAGTCCGTAAAATCCGGGCTATGTTCCATCTATAGTATCTTACTTTGTTTGATTTATCTCAAATTCCAGAAATTCATCAATCTGCTGTATCTTTTTGAATGCTTTTACCCCCAATGCCCTTATTTCAAATTCCCGGATCATAAGAGGTTTTTCACCCAGCACTTCGATTCGAACCTTAACAGATCTATCACCTTCGATAGACTCATTACTATTTTTGGACTCGACATCATTAATTGACATATCCCCCCGTTTGTTCAATAATTCCCCATTCAAGGTAATGGTCCCATAAGTCTGACCATTCGCCCAGAAATATTTCCCTTCCAGGGGATTAAATTTCATCCTGTTTTCCACACCGGAATAATTGAAACCCGTTAAAGCGAGAACTGCACCATATGCAGTCATAGCCCGGGCATAATGGTGACCGCATTCTGCTTCATCAAAAGGGCTTCTTTTATTGCCATCATACCTGTTTCTGATATTGGAAATCACTTTCAGCCCTTCTTCCAGCATCCCTTCATAAAGCATTCCATTACCGGCTGTATATTCAAAACCCGTCATAACTTCAGAATAGTAAGGAAATGGTATATCTGGCCTGCCATAGGGGAAACTGGCCATCAGCAATGCGGCCTCATCCCCGAGCGCATAGGAACGCATATTGTTGAAATGATCGACCATCGAGGGCTTATAGTTGTATATCATTATGCTTTGAAGTGTCTTACGTATATTTTCTTTCTTTGCGAGGTATCCCAGGTCACAAATATGTGACATATACTGACCCACGAGCTGATCCACCAGACAACCTTTACCCAGCTGAAAGACCGGTTCGCTCAGTTCTTTGGCGCCCATACCAACGGTCAGGTAAGGTGAAACGGCTTTAGAATTCTCCGGCGGCTGGATATCCTGGATATAATATTCACCATTGAATATGTTTTCATCGGTCCACCGACTGCCTTGAGTAAACAAAGTCTCACAGGTAGAGGCAAATTCCTTATCCCCATATATTCAGCCATTTTCGAGGCCGCCTTCAATGCCCCCAGGTACCAGAACTCCATTTGAGGATTTGGCCCGAAATATTCCAC